>JAXHTB010000089.1:0-11904 GCA_034190185.1 Spirochaetota bacterium
TTTAGCAACTAAATGTTGGGAGGATTAAAGGTCTTAAAAATAAAAAATATATTTTAACAATTAAATTGAATTATCATTTATTTAAATTCTAGATTACTAAGTATGAAAAGTTAAAATGATAGCACTATCAACATCATTTCTTATTTTTAGATTAAAAAAATATATTAACTTTTTTTATCTTCTTTATCTTTTTCTAAAAAACTATCTATTTTCTTTTCAATTTTGCTCTGTTCTCTTAGGTTCTCAACGAGAACTCGCAACTTTTTTTGCAATTTATCTTGAAAAATCCTCTGTTTTATAATAAGTTCTGCTTGTTCAATCGGTATCCCTTTGAATCTATCTCTCTGTTTAGAGTAAATTTTTTCCACATCTTCGTCAGATATTTCAATTTCATCTTTAAATTTCTCTTTAACATAATAGCCAACAACTACAGCTTCTTTAGCCATCTGAATAAGGGCTTCTACCTCTTTTACCTTTGCTAATCCTTCTTTTACAGCTTTATTATATATGAGTTTCTGTTTAATAAGCTGTTCTAGAAATTCCTGTTTATTAAGAGTTGGATTTTTTTGAACTGTGGATGGATCAGCCGCAAGTTTGTCAATGTCTTCAGAAGATATATTGTAAATAGATTTGTGTTGAGCATAATAAAAGGTATTTAATTCATCTATTGAAATTGATTCACCATCAATTTTTGCGATCCATTCTCCCTGGGGCTTTTTATTGCAAGACACAAGAATCGATGAAGTAAAAGCAAAAATTATAGAAAAACTGATAATTGTTTTAAAATTCATAATCGTTATCCTTTAAGTAATTAAAAATTTAGGTTATTTTTTGATTAAGGAATATTGAAATATATAGATTTTCTCATTATATTTTCATTTATCATTGGAGTACAGGATGTTAAATTTGTAGATAACAACGGCTATAGTGTTTCAGAGAAAAAATTACTGTACAATAATAATTTTGTTTTACTCTTTTAAAGCAAAAAAATAGATAAAGAGGTTTGATGAAAGACAGGGAAAATATCTGCATCAAATAAAAACAAATATTCTCAGGTTATGATATTTGTTGCAACAATTTTTTCAATTCCATCAGCTTTTTTTCTTCTGCCTTCTCTCCTGGATTAAATATCAGTATATCCTTATTGTTTGAGCATAGAGAGAGCCTTTCATCCTTTTTAAGTAATTTAATTATTTTTTGTGTATCAATGTTTGTATTTTTTGAAATTTTTATATTTACTGCCTTTGAATCCTCTAAGATCTCATCTATTCTTAAGGATGATGCAATAGCTCTTATTTTTTCTAGTTCAATCAAAATCTTTACATTCTCATGCGGAGCGCCGAATCTGTCAATAAGCTCATTTTCCAATTCATCTACCTCTTGCAGAAACTCACATGATTCGAATCTTTTATAGAATTCGATCTTCTGCCTTTCATCATCTATATAGCTTTTAGGTATATAAAAATTGGTTTTTAAAAAGACAGGCGTTCGAAATATACCTTCCACTTTTTCTCCCTTCAGCTTTTTAACAGCATCTTCAAGCATTTGACAATAAAGATCAAAGCCTACATCCATAATGTTTCCAGATTGCTCCTTGCCAAGGATATTCCCTGATCCTCTTATTTCCAGATCCTTCATTGCGATCTTGAATCCGCTTCCAAGATCAGAGTGCTCTGATATTACTTGAAGCCTCTTTTGTGCTGTCTCTTTAAGGGGAATATGCCTTGGATAGAACAGATAAGCATATGCCTTTGTAAAAGACCTACCAACTCTTCCTTTTAATTGATATAACTGGGAAAGTCCAAATGTATCTGCCCTATCAATTATAATGGTGTTAACATTTGGCATATCCAATCCTGATTCAATGATCGAAGTGCTTACAAGCACATCATATTTGCAATTAAGAAAATCTATCATCACATCCTCAAGTTCATGCACTTTCATCTGGCCATGCGCAACACAAAATGATGCCTCAGGCACAAGATCCTTCAATGCAGCGGTTCTCATATCAATCGATTGCACCCTATTATAAACAAAGAACACCTGATATCCTCGTTTAATCTCCTGAAGGATTGCCATTCTTATAACATCAGGATTATCTTCAAGCACATAGGTGTCAATTGACTGTCTGTTTTCTGGAGGTGTTGTTATCGTTGATAAATCCCTTATACCTGCGATCGCCATATGAAGGGTTCTTGGGATTGGGGTTGCTGAGAGTGTCAAAACATCTACTAAAAGCCTGATCTTTTTTATTTTTTCTTTATGTTTTACACCGAATCTCTGTTCCTCATCAATTATCAGAAGCCCTAGGTTTTTGAATGTTATTTTCTCTGAGAGAAGGGCATGAGTACCGATGATAATGTCAATTTTACCGTCTGCAAGTTGCTGTAATATCCTGTTTATGTCAGTTTGGGTCCTGAATCTCGATATCATTTCAATATTTATTGGATAATCTGTGAATCTTGTCTGAAATGTAGTGAAGTGCTGCATGGCAAGCACAGTAGTCGGAACGAGTATTGCAACTTGTGCACCAGCCATGACTGCTTTGAATGACGCACGGATAGCCACTTCAGTCTTACCGAATCCCACATCCCCGCAGATCAACCTGTCCATAGGTTGAGAAGATTCCATATCATCCTTTACATCCTCAATTGCAGTTAATTGATCAGGAGTCTCTTCGAATTCAAACTTGGATTCAAATTCCTCCTGCCATAAGGTATCTGGGGGGAATTGACGCCCCACTAGAGCCTGTCTTTTTGAATATATTTCAATAAGCTCTTTAGCTGTATCTTCAACTGACTGCTGAACCTTCTCCTTGACCCTGTTCCATGCAGATTTTTTCCCTAATGAGTCTAATCTTGGTTTTTTACTGTCTATTCCTATATATCTTTGTACCATTGTAATCTGGTCAAGCGCAACATATAGTTTATCTTCATTCATATAGCTTATAGCAAGGAAATCTCTTTCAACTCCACCTGCTGACATCCTCTCGATGCCCTTAAATATTCCTATGCCATGATTTATATGCACAACATAGTCTCCCACTTCAAGGTCTAAAAATGAATCGATGGGCCTGGATTCCTTTTTCTTGAACTGTTTTCTTTTTCTATATTTTTTACCAAAAATTTCATTATCTGTTATTACTAGGATTTTTCTGGATAATATCTCAAATCCGCCCTCCAGCGGAGTAATTAGGATATTAAGCGGTTCTGAAAGCGAGATATCATAAAAATTGCTACCTGGTTGAAATTCACCAAGAAGATCGAATAATCTTCTTGCCTGCCCTTCAAAAGATGTACATATTATAATCATCCAGCCATCATCAAGTCTTATCTTTATCTCCTCCCTTACCCTTTTTATCTTCCCTAAAAAGTTTGGAATCCCTTGAAGCTTCCATTGAAGCGCATTTTGAGTTGTAGAGAAGACCTGTAGATCGATAGATCTTGATAAAACCTTATTTAGTATATCTGGTTGAATGAGTTCATCAGGAGGCAAGGCAATAGTTGGTGATTTTCTTATATAGAGCTCCTGAAAGGTATTTTCCAGCATCTCCTTCTGAGTAATAAGCTCATCCTTCTCAATCGTGAATATTCTTGCATCATCTTTAAAATATGAAAGCAGAGAGACAGAATTTATTACAAGAGGGAACATATCCTCAATGCCATTGATCTTCGGTAAAACTCCTTTCATTTCATCAATACTGTTCTCGAGTATTTCCGTAATCAATAGATCCTTCATCTTATCATCTTTAATACTATCCAATAATAACTCAATCTCATTCTGCGAAAGGATCAGTTCCCTTCTTGGATATATTGTAATATGATCAATTTTTGAAATAGATGTTTGGCTGACAATATCGAATTCCCTAATAGCCTCGAGTGTATCCCCAAAGAAGTCCAACCGTATAGGATTCTGATGCGTTGGTAGGAATATATCTATTATTCCTCCTTTAACACTGAATTGTCCAAATGATTCAACTCTATACTCCCTTGTGTAACCAAAATCTACTAATTGCTCAAGTATAACATCAAAGGGATACTCCTCTTCAGTTTTAATAATAATACCCTTTTTCAGCATAAATTCCTTTGCAGGGATTTTTCTGATTAGAGACTCCACTGTGGTGACAATAATTACAGGATCATTATTGATCAGTTTGTATAAAGCTGTAATCCGATCTCTTTCGATACTCTCAGATGGGGATACAGACTCATAAGGTAATACTTCCCATGGGGGTAAAGTGAAAATATTATCTGAATCAACAAAGCAGGAAATATCTTTAAATATCTCCTGCATCTTATGAGAATTGTTAGTGAGTACTATGATCTGTCCTGGTGAGTGATTATATACAGTACCGATGATAAGTGAAAAGGAGTTTGGAGTAATACCTTCAATCGATATCTTCTCATTCTCTGCTAAACTGAAGAATTCTTGAATTTCCTCTGAATTAGAGAAGAGTTCTGATATGGGTTTAAGTCTCATAAAAATTGTAATTTCTAAAATGTTAGTTCAATCGCTGTATCTATCTTATCATGATTTACATTTCCATTTAAAGTAATATTCTTTCCAATATCAATAATTCTTTGCAATTCTTTTTTTTTCTGTACAAATCTGTATCCATAATATCCTGCAGCAGCTACGCCAAAAGCAGATGATGTAAATGATAATGATGATATAATTGTGCTGAATAAACCTAAATCGATTATTTTATAAAACAAAATACCAATTCCCAATGCAGCAGCGCCACTCGTGGAAAAAAAGTATATGTTATATTTATTTATTAGTGTATTGTTCCTATCGAGAAAAAGATATTTGATCAGAAGTTCTGGAGGCAAATTGTCATATTCATTAGAAGTCTCAGGATTGTTTGTGAATTTCATATTTATTGGGTATCGAATATAATTGAAGAATCTGCTATTTAACGGCCTATTTTCTGACATTAGTTCAATAGTATAATTATACTTATCATATGGTAATTCAATAGGTGATCTGAATACAAAATACTCTTTATAATAGAGTTTAGGTGTGAAAAGAATCGGTTTGATATCTCCAGATTTTTCACCTTTTATAGATAATCTGTATTTTGTCTTATATTTTTTATCTCTTTTATTATAAATATCCTGCCAGATGAAATAAGGGCTGTTATTGTTAATCTCGCCCTCTGGGTAAAATATTGGGCTTAACATATCTTGAGCAGCGGTCTCTGTTATGCTTGTGATAAAAATGGTTAACGTAAAAATAATAAGAAGAACCTTGCTCATAATGTTTACTTGAAATTGTTATTCTAAAATTATTGTTGATTTTTGAAAAAATGCAATTTTATAATAAATTGCAAAGATTACAAAAGGTCAATAAATAATCACGAAAAAAGCCTTCTTCTCCACCTAAGGGGAAAGAAGGCTTTTTCTCTGATATTATTACAAAACCCCGTAATAGTCGACCGCAAAGGCGCAGAGGTCGCAAAGGTGAATTATTGTCTTTCTGTCGTTTATTGGACAGCAATTTAAAACTACCCAGCCTTTTATAAAAGGCGATAAATTATGAATGTCTTGGAGAAATTATTCATTTTACCTTTCGCTATAACAACAGAAAGAAAAAAAATATCTTTCCTTTGCACCCCAAGGGCACTTCTTCGTTGTACTCAGGGCGCATACTTTGCGTCTTTGAGGTAATTAATTCCTTTTTTTAATAAGGGCTGAACTATTTCAAAACCACGGATATTTTACAATTATTTAAATTATTATAATGAACTGTATTAAGATCAGATAACCCCTTTCTCTTGTAATTCAGCAATCTCTTTATCCTGCATTCCTAATTTCTTTAAGATCTCATCTGTATGCTGCCCCAAAGATGGTGTGGTTGTATTTATTTTCGCAGGTGTTTTAGAGAATTTAAAGGGAAAGCCAATAGTTGGAATCTTGCCTTCAACTGGATGATCCATCTCAAGTATCATTTTTCTATGCTTAACCTGTGGATCAACCATAAGATCATCTATATCATTAACAGGGGCATAGCAAATATCCTTACCTTCCATAAGATCCAGCCATTCCTTTCTTGTTTTGGTAAGAAAGACATCTTGTATCTTATCCATAGCTTTTTTTGCTTCCTCACCAGATGCAAATTGGGCATCTTTCAACTCTTCTAATCCAATAAGCTCTAAAAGGATCATCCAAAATTTATCTTCAATATTACCAAGGGAAATGAATTTTCCATCCTTTGTTTTAACTACATTGTAGCATGGAACTTCACCTGTAAGTCCGAGTATTTCAGCATTATCTGATTGTTGACTGGCTACATAATTGGCAATATTTGCCATATTGTAAGACACCATACAATCTGTCATTGAAATATCAATATACTGCCCTTCGCCGGATCTGTCCCTTTCAATTATACCTGCAAGCATTGAAAATGCAGAAAATATGCCTATGCTCATGTCTGCAACCGGGATGCCCGGAATAACAGGGGCTCCAGTATGTTTCCCTGTAGCTTCCAGAATACCTGCTATACTTATATAGTTCATGTCATGCCCTGGTCTAAAATTGTAAGGGCCATCCTGACCATAACCTGTTGACGAACAGAAGACTAGACGAGGATTTATTTTCTTGAGCTCATCATATCCAACTCCCAATTTTTTCATTACACCCGGTCTAAAACTCTCAAATAGAACGTCATATTCTTTAATCAATTCTCGTAATATCTCTTTTCCTCTTTCCTCTCTTAGGTTCAGAGTCATACTTTTCTTATTGCGATTGGCCATTAAAAATATTGCATTTTCATTCTTCAATTTAGGGGGCAGCCATCTCATGTAGTCCCCAATTTTGGGCTCTTCAATTTTCAGCACATCAGCTCCAAGATCTGCCAGCATCATGGTACAGTAATTAAAGGGCAGTAACCTGGATAGATCAAGTATTTTTATTCCTTGTAATGCTGCGCTCATAATTCCCCTTCCGTTTTGATCATTTTAGTAATTGAATTTGGAGTTTAACCGGATAATTTAATATTTATCGGCTAAACCCCAAATCATTAAAAAATAAAAAAGAAGAAGATACCATATTCTTATGATATCTTCTCGAATATTACATTTTACAGACCTACTATATTAACACTGATCAGGTTCATAGCCGGGAATCCACCCATATTATGAGTAAGTCCGTGCTTAGGATCATTTATCTGTCGATCTCCAGCCTTTCCCTGAAGTTGTTTGTACATTTCGTACATCATCCTTAAGCCCGATGCTCCAATTGGATGTCCAAAGCACTTCAATCCGCCGTCTGGCTGACATGGTACTTTCCCATCAAGATCGAAGAATCCATCTCTAACATCATCTCCTGCTTTTCCTCTTTCAGATATCTGAAGGTCTTCCATAGTAACAAGCTCAGTAATTGAGAAGCAGTCATGTACTTCCATCATACTGATTTCTTCTCTTGGATTTGTTATTCCAGCTTCTTTATAGGCTCTCTGTCCGCAGATAGTTCCTGTTTGTACATAAGTTCCATCCCAGTCAGTATACATCATCTCTTCACCGGAGCTGATTGCTATCTGTAAGGCTTTAATCTTAACAGGGTCCTTTCTAAAATTCTTTGCCAGATCTGCGCGGCATACAATGGCGGCAGCAGCGCCGTCACTAACACCACAGCAGTCAAAAAGTCCAAGAGGCCATGCTATCATAGGAGCATTTAATGCTTGCTCAATAGTAATCTCCCTTCTCATATGAGCCTTAGGATTTTTTACTCCATTTGCATGACTTTTTAAGGATACCCTTGCTAATATCTCTTTTCCTTCCTTTGGGTCGATTCCATATTTTTCAAAATATCTTGTTGCAAGCATTGCAAAAGCTCCTGGTGCTGTCATTCCAGGGAAGATAAGCCTGTTTTTTGTTCCCATAGCTGTACTCATCTCTGGGAGACCGCCATAACCTGTATCCTTCAATTTTTCACTACCTAAAGCAAGACATATATCATAAGCACCTGACGCAACAGCATATGCAGCCCCACGGAGGGCTTCCGAACCTGTTGCACAAAAATTCTCAACCCTAGTCACCGGAAGGAATGGCAGCTTTAATGCTAAACTTAAAGGTGTTGCAGCTTTCCCTACGTTTACCTCATCAAAACAGGAACCAAACCATGCTGCCTGAATATCCTTCTTTTCAATGCCGGCATCTTCAATAGCCTCTGTAAAGGCCTCAACGATTAAATCTTCTGAACCCATATCCCAACGTTCGCCAAACTTGGTACATCCCATACCAATTATAGCGACTTTATCTTTTATTCCATCAGCCATTTTTTCCTCCTAAAGTTATAAATATTCTACTCGATATTTATCCATTCACATATTTTATTATTTTCATCTATTAGTATTCTAACTAGTTACTGGTATAGCCTTCCAGAAGTAGCCTTTAATACCGGTCTTTTCATCTTGATACTTTCTTCTAAAGCTCATCTCTATCGGCATATGAACCTTTACTGCTCCCATATCAATATCAGTAAGATCAAACCAATATCTGCCGCCGCCATCAAAATCGATAATGCCATAAATTGCAGGTGGATTTGGACTAAAGGCTAGCATATCTGCGGTATATGTAAAGAGTACTCCCTTTTTATCTGAGAATTGATAATCTTCCATCTGATCTATAGCGCCGCAATCCGGCTTTACACATACTCTCTGTGCTGGGAATTGAGGAGTTCCACAACTTTTGCATTTTGACCCAACAAGTCCTATAACTTGCTTTCTACTTCTCCATAATTCTGAAAGCGCTGTAAAGGCCATTATTTCCCCACGAATTCCAACATCGAGTGGAATTGAACCGCGGAAACTAGCAAACTTCTCATAATTATCTAATGCTCTTTTATCAGCAAGATTCTTTTTTATGCCCCTTCTATTGCCATTTACTTTGCTTATTTCATCAGTTACAGTTAATAATATAGCATCGCAACCATTTCCATAACCTGCTACAATAATTTTATCACCAGCTTTAGCATCTTCTAAAGCAGCTACTAGAAGCATCAGAGGATTGCTTGCACCTGTATAGCCAACATTATTCAGCATATGATCCTGTACTTGAGATGGATCTAAGCCCAGTTTTTTACCTATACTTTTATGATCGCCTCCATATAAACATGGATAGACTACCTTAGCTACACTTTTTACATCAATATTGCTTTTTTTAGCAAGACCTGCAATTGCTTCTAAAATAAAATTTTTATAAGCTACATCACGTATAAATCTATCCTCCCACTGACGATCATATACATGTCCATCAGCTCTCCAGTGGTCTATGAAATCATATGATACTGAATAAGATCCATCAATTGTAGCAATTACTCCACTATCTCCAACTGTTACAGATGCAGCTCCATCTCCAAAAATTTCTTCCTGTGCTCCGCCTGGTTTACCAATTCTAACATCAGATGCGCATACAAGTACATTCTTGGCAGATCCTGCCTTTACAGCATCTGCTGCAGAAAGCAGGGCTGTTGTTCCTGCTTTAACAGAATCGGTAAAGTCTGCTGTTCGAATATCACTCTTAAGATTAACAGCGGTTGCAATTACCTCTGCTCCTTGTCTCTCTAGAAATGGAGAGGTTGTTGTCGCAAAATAAAGAGCATCCATTGAATTCCGATCTAAACCTGTTAAACAGTCAATACCAGCTGCAACTGCCATAGTAATACTATCTTCATCAAAATTCGCCACAGCTTTTTCGCCTGGCATGAAAGTGGGTGGGTTTAACCATCCCATAGCTTTATACACAATTCCGCGATCTATTCGATACCTAGGTATGTAGGCACCGTATGAGGTTATACCTGTCATATGGAGATCCTCCTGTTAAATTATATTATGGCATTCCTGAAAAAGCCATTTTTTACCATTACAGCAACGATTATAGCTAAAGCATAATGCTAATAATCTAATATATAAAAAAATTCGTAAAAAATAGTATTACAGTATTGCCATTTATTAAAAAGCTTTCTAGTTAAGATATAATTGGAAAGTATATCTAAAAAAATGATAAATGATATTTGAAAATAATCTTAATATTATAGTTTAAGAAAAGGTATTACCAAAACTGAACTTGATTAATAATTTCTTTCTCATTAAGTAGAGCAATAATATCTTTTTTACTTTCTTTATCACTTATAGTCTCTACATCTGATACTATTTTACCACTCTCATTTGTCCTGTTTTTCCATTGGATAAGAAATCCGGGTACGATTGCATACCTGCAACCTCCAGACCCGCATCAAGAATTGTCAATTTCAGCACGGGCTACAACATACATGAATTCTTTGCCTTGATAATTCAGCCTTTTTTCATCCTCTAGTATGTAGTAGCCTGCTACAAATCTCTCTTCCCGATCTATTTCATCATGGATATACTCTTTTTTCATTCATTAACCCTAAAATATTTTTTTTGGGATAAACTTACAATGCTAATATAAATTGATAAAAAACTTATTAAATAAAAGCACAAATTATAATTGTTAATTGTGTTAATTAAATTGAAGATTTTTTTACTAATCAACTATTTAAATTACTAAATGCTAATAAAAAATTATTTTGATGGTAAAACTGCAGTTGCATTTCCAGTAACGACCTTCTCGCCCTTCTGGTTTATTGTGAGAATGTTTACATCTATACAGTTCTCCCCATCCTGTGTATATTTCTTGCTAACTGAACCACTGACTGTGAGGACATCTTGTGGTTTAGTTACAGCTCTAAAGTTAACTCCAAATTTTTTAATAGCTTTATTACCAACCCAGTCTGTAATTGCCCTTCCTGTTAATGCCATGCTGAGCATACCATGTCCGATCACTCCACCAAAGCCAGCCATTTCTCCAAAAGCATGAACAGAATGTAGAGGATTAAAATCTCCTGATGCCCCTGCATACATAACAAACTGAATTTCCTGAAGTGGTTTTGTGACGAATTCAGGTATAGTATCACCTTCATTTACATCGTTAAAATAAATAGTTTTTTCAGCCATATTTTCACCTCTCTTTTTCGAATTTTAAGCTGTTTGAACCAGTGTGCTAGTGTCTATTAGAACCTTTTCCCCGTTCTGATTGGTATAGGTGGTTTCAAGTACAATAAATTGCATAGTACCGGCTTTACCTTCTTTCTCAAAAAGATTAGCAATCTTTACTTTTCCAGTTACAGTATCACCCGGTTTGATTGGTTGAAGATATTCATACTGCTGACCACCATGAAGCATCTTAGCTAAATTGATCTTTAGATCACCAAGAATAATCTCCATTAAACCACCAGCCATTGAAAAGACTGTTGGGAAAGTTGGAGGAAGAACCAGTCCATCAAAGCCTGCCTCTTTTGCAGCATTTTCATCATAATAAAGTGGATTTTTGTCTCCGATAGCTTTTGCAAATTCTTTTACTTTTCCTTTCTCGACTTCAAAACTGAACTCTGGATACTCCTTCCCAACAAAGCTCTTATCTACCATTGAAGTCACCTCCTTCTAAATTTTTTATTATTTGTGTAATCATTTAGCAAGATATGCGCTATTGGCACAAAAAAATTCGAGGATCCAATTTTAAAATCCAATAATTTAGATAAGGATAAATGACCGTTTACTCCCCTTACTTCTTTTTATCCTCTAACATCGCCTGAACTCTTAAAAAATTAAACCCTTGAATCTTTCAAAAAACTCAATAAATATTCATTTCTTATGAGTATTTAGATAAAGCAAAATTTTCCAATTCCCGAAACGAAAAATCAAGGCAATCTCAATAAAATAAGCCATCCGTGGATTATTTTATTGCATAAATATGATAATTTACTAAAATTAAGTCCATGTAATTTTTGAAAATTCCGATGTAGTAAATTACAATACGAAATTATTTGAAATTTCGATCCAGTATAATCATAAGGAAATTTTTCCCTAAATATAACCTTAGTA
>JAXHTB010000009.1:0-25766 GCA_034190185.1 Spirochaetota bacterium
CAACCGGATTGAAATAACGAAGAATAGCAATATTCATTGTTTCATCAGCCTTATATAGATCGCGAAGAATATCCTCTATCATCAATTTTGAGCGTCCATAAGGATTGGTTGCAGATAAAGGAAAATCCTCAGTAATGGGCACTTTATAGGGGTCCCCATAAACTGTAGCTGAAGAGCTAAAAACGATATTCTTGACATTATGTTGCTTCATAACTTCACATAAAACAAGAGTACCTGTAATATTATTTTGATAATAACGAAGTGGAATCTCAACAGACTCCCCAACTGCCTTTAATCCTGCAAAATGAATTACTGAATCAATTTCGTAAATATCGAACAGAATGTCTAAATATTTTCTGTCTCGCAAGTCTACTTTATAATGCTTAAAATCCTTTCCAGCAATTTCCTTAACCCTGCGTAAAGATTCCTCATTGCTATTTACAAAATTATCCACAACTATAATATCAAATCCTGCCATAAGAAGTTCCACACATGTATGACTGCCGATGTAACCTGCTCCACCTGTTACTAAAATTGCCATAATATTACTCTCGCAATAGTTTATATTGCAGTAACTGATTTTCTTCAATCATTACTTCTGAAATCAGTTTGAGCTTACTAATTGTATAGTAAATCATTTATTCAATTAATCACAGTTTAACAAATTCATTATAATATTGCAATATAATAATCACCAATAATAGATAAATAATAATTATAGTTCGCCATTACAGAATTAATCCTCAATTTTGAACCTCTCAAAACTCTGAACCTATGAACTGTTGCCGATATATCCATCATGGCAACTGAGAAAGCCACTGATAAGCCAGCGTCACAAGAACCGACTGAGTATACCGTTAGATAAAAACTGAAACCCCTTCCCTTCGTTTATAAGCTGAACTGCCGGAACATCTAATGCTCCTTGGAATTTTAAGAGTTCGGAAGAAGGCCGTAATTCTGATAATTTTGCCTTAACTAAGAGGATAGGTTCCCGATTATTTGCGCAAGAGTGATCTTGCCTGTCTGACGCGGTCCTGCAAGAAGAATCATGCTCTTTTCACTTACAAAATCCTGCCGAATTTTGGAATAAAGCACCCTAATATCCATGTTGACTATTTTTCATATTATGTATGAAAAAGTAAATATTATTTTTCATTTAAGCGAAAAATAGTCGCAATACCTTAATCAATTAAATGATGATATTAGATGCTGGATTCGATGGCGTCAATCTCGATGTTGTAGATGCTGCATTGTATTTTAGGAAAACAATGAATAACAAACAAAAAAATGCCGAACAGATTTTTATCCACTCGGCATTTTATATAATAGTAGCTGTAACTTCTAATTATTATATAGTTACCTATACCTAAAATTCTTCATATTCAGTATCATCTTTTTTCTTAAATACACCACCGCCTTTATGCGATATCTTTACATCATACTGCTTTGATTTAACTTCAGCTTCACCTTCAATATAATCTTTTTTAACTGATGCATTTGTAATCTTGACTTTAGTATCCCCAACAGCATCCTTGATCTCAATATCAAAACGCCTGTTGTCTTTATTGTATACAACTGAAACAGTATGGGTTATATATTCATCCTTATCTCTATCAAGTAATTCAACATCAGTAGCTGAGATGCTGGTGTCATAAGTGCTGCCTGTTGCTACAGTAGAAGTTACTGTCCATGTATAATGCTTACCAAAGAGTGTTGTTATCTCACTTGCTGTAAGATCAACAAATGAAGATTCAGTTAATGTAGAATAGTCATCGTATGGGAAATTAGTAAAAGCTGAATGATTCGGTTTCTGTCTGCGCTTATAAATTGCGATGCTGCCTGCCATCGAAGTTGAAGTGCCATCAAGATCAACAATTTTAACACCGTATTCATCCTTACCTAATAACTTTTCATTATAGAATTGATACTGGGCATCATAAGTAATAGTCTCACCATCAACTGTTTTTGTTGCTTTCCCTAAGTATTGTTCATCTTTATCGACTGACCAAAGAGCGCCAGTGCCGATATCGGATATAGAATAAGTAACAGTTACTCCTTCTTCTGAAGCATCATAGGTAGAATAATAACTCTCAATAATACTCTTACTCCATAATCCCCAAAGTACACTATACCCGCGTGAGTTGTATTCTTTTGTAAATGCTTCCAATATGTTACCTTCTGCATCTTTATCTTCCCAATAAATTCTTTTACCATTCCCATAAGTATCTGTGTCAGCAGCGCCATCATCATCATTGTCCATAGCAAAGGTAAATGTTGATTCTGAATAGTAGTCATATTCATCTGCATCAGATGTAAATCCTGCAGCAGTAAGATAGTCGGCAATTGTGCTATAGATAGTAAGATTCAGACTATCATCAGTAACTACTCCATTATCTACATCTACTACTGTAATATCTTCAATTCGTCCGTCAAAGTACTTAACGTAGTAAGGATCACGAGCAGTAAAGTCAACTACACCTTCAGAATCTACTGGGTCCCAAGTTGTGCCGTTAGTATTTATCTTTTCAAATATATAATCAATCTCTATACTTGAAGCAGGGTATATCTTTAATGTTACCAGATATAAATCACCTACTGCAGTGCCAATAATAAGCTCACAAAAATCGCCGTCATCATCAGTGAATGTGTAGGTTCCTGCAGTCATAGCTGCGGGTCCTGTTCCTTCATCAAAAGGATTAGAATCTAATGCTACACCCCCTAGGGTAATTTCTTGTGTATCATCTTCCATTCCTGGGTAAAAATTCCTGCTAACTACATCCTGTTGTTTCTTCTCTTGAATATCTCTGTTTCCTGTATCAACAAGATAAAAGATATCGTTAAGTTCAGTAACTACATCCCTTACTGCATTAAGTTCACTTGTTGGATCACTTTTATCCGAACTATCATCGCTGCAACTGCTGAAAACAGAAAAAGAAAAAAAAGCTGCTACAATTATTATTAAAGATTTTATTTTATCCATATTATACTCCTTGATTTTATTTTAACTTGATTTTATTTGAGGAAGCATACCTTCTTCCCCTCAACAGGAGGAGAGGAAGGCATGTTCCTCAATTTGGTTGATACTTGCTTTAATATCCTTACCTCCCTATAAATTTATTATCTGGTCAGATGCGAACCATTTTATTATAGTAATACAACTATACAAAGTCAAGTTTTAGAATAAAAAAATAAAAATTATCTTCTTACTTGATTATAATCCTAATCTCCGGAAGAGGATGAAAATGAGTAGGTCCTGATGTTTTTTTCTTTATACTCTGAGGCAGGCAATGCGGATACAAGAATTTCCTTCTGGTGATCTATTACCAGATGATTTGCATTATGATAATCGAATGATGCAATTCATCTAAGTATAATACTTGACCTATGATCTCTTGTTTTAAAGATCATATCACCGCTTTTTTTATCGGTATGAACGATCTTGCAATTTTTTAATTTAGAAATCTTTTGACCTTTGGCAAGCCTCACTCTAAAATAAAAATATCGATCAGATCCATCAGATGTGTCTACCTGAATTATCTTTCCCTTCTTTTTCACACTAATACTGATGCTATTATAAAAAAATAATTCACTAAATGCATCTTTTACAGTCATCCACCTGATCCAGGGATACCGCTTTTGAAGAATGGAATAATCTTTATAAAATCTTGATTTAAGCCACTTCCATCCCTGAAATTTATTAGAACGGTATTCATTAAATACATCATCAGGATGAATAAAATGACTTACTATTCCAAAATTATGAATACAATCGTAAAAAACAAATTTATTCATGCTGCTCATATAATAACCGGATGATATTCGTGGGATCTGGAAAAATCTATTATCCCTTGTCCACTCAAATTCCTGTTCAACTTCACCCTCTTTAGCAATGTATAAAGCTGATATTACTTTAATAGATGGAAATACCTGAGCTATTGCAGAAAGTCCGGCAGGATCAATAATATTATGTGGAGCAACATAAGAGAATGGCAGGGTTGATGTGCCATATAACAATATCCACTCTCGTCTGGAGACTTGTAACGCCTTTATCATCGATTTTATATTGTCCCAAGGTTCTGATGCATAATGAACAGGGCGTTTAAGTGTCATAGACATGTGATTATAACCATGAAATCCTAATTCCCATCCCTTTTCAAGGGCCATGCTTCCCGATTTTAAGGAAAGCCCGCCCTTAGCTATATAAAAATCCTTAATAGAAAATTCATCTTCTTTATTTTGAGATCCTGTATCCTTACCGTAATTAAATATTAGATACGTAGAATATTTAAATCCGAAATGCCTGCCTAAGGAAATAATATCATTGATCCATTTACTTTTAATAAATTCTGTATCAGTTATATTAGAATACTTTCTTAAATTACTGATTATAGTTTTTATCCTACTTTGCTTATCCTTTTCTTTACTTAACAAATTATTATAATATTTTAATTTGTTCTGTTTATAATTTATATTCCACCAGGGCGCGGGAAAATCATCAATCATCATCATGCCAATATTTGCAATACCTGTAACAAAACCTTTATGAATATAATGAATACTCTGAATAATTGTTCCCCTGAATCCCTTCCCATCAAAAATAAGATCAGTATTCCAATATAGAATCTTCCCCTTGCCAACATTTCTTTCCCAGAGCACAGGGTAAGAATTCCTCTTTCTTTTATTCTTTACAGATGCAAGAACATTGCCTTTTTTAAGGATTGCCCTTCTAACATTTAGCCCAATTTTTTCTCCACTAAGCGGAATTCGGTTTAAGAAAAAATCTTGTTTTATTAAAAATCCTTCTTTAAATTCTTCTGCTTTAGCTGCATATTCTTTTAATCCAAGAAGACTCTCAAATTCGTTATTCAACTTTGAATATTTAATAAAAATAAGCTTTCCGCCATTTTGAACATATTGCGTTATTAGAGAATTTGGGATATTTTTTACTTCGTCAGTTACAATAATGACAACTTCAAATGTTTTGAGGTCATCTAGTATCATTGAATCTAACAGATCAGCATTAATAAATGTATTATTTATCTTTGCATATTTATAAGCATAACTAATGTTGGTTTTTACTGAATCTCTGTCCTTAAGTTTTCCAATAATTGTAGCAATATCTTGATTATTATTTACTGGGAAAAGAGCTGCCCTTAAAAAAAGCTGCGGTTTCAGTAGTAGCTTTTTACCTTGCATTACATATTGTTCAAGCGCAAAACCGCCATGCTGCGATGTGAGTATTACTGAGGATTTGCCGTCACCAATACCATCCACCATGTCGATCCGCTTTATCTGAAGATATGTCATAACATCCGTGCGTATAGGAATAATCTGTTGGAAATGTTTAGATTTTCTAACATCCTGCTTTGCCTCATTCTCAACAATAGAGCTTACCCTTTTTAAGATTCGGATCCGATTAGGATCATTAGTCCAGTAACCCTTAAAATTAAAGCCCAATTTAAGAAATAACGGTTTTATATGATCAATTAGATCCCACTTAATCTCTCCCCAATCTTTATAACCATAGGCACCGAAAGAATTTACAATAATTAGTTTAATACCTAAATCAACAGCCCTGTTAAGAAATACAATGTATTCCAATCCAGTTTTCTTATCAGGTACAACAGCATTGTTATACCATGTAAGTATTGCCCTTACATTTTTTAATGAATCAGTATCCGGCATACCGCTATCAAAATCATGATACTGAACTTGTAATCCCAATTTTTTTATTTCCGATTCAAAATACCATTTAATGGGGTTAATCTTATTTGAATACTGATCCGAAGATTTATACATAGCTAAAATTTTCTTTCCATAAGACTCGCAATATGCAGTTCTTATGAAAATAGTATGCCCTAAAACTATAAACAGTGATATTATATATATAATGAAATATCTATTATTGAAGCTCATTATATGAGTAAAGCATCTATTTAAATTCAATCTCATATCTTGCATCCCATTTTGAAGGGCTATCCTTTATATATGGAACCGATTCTCCAATGCCTCTAACAGTTATAAATCCCGTTTCCACATTCAGCTTCTTCTTAATCCTAAGCCCAAGCTGCCTTGCTCTTTCTTTTGAAAGATCAAGGTTCATCTTTTCAGTGCCGTCAGAAGAGGTATGAGCAACAACCCTAATGCCATTTACATTTCGTATATTCTCAACCTCTTTCAATAACCTCAAAATTACCTGTTCACCTTTATTTGTAAAATTCTTCTTTTTCCTCTCATGAAGAATTCCCTGATCAAACAGTGTAATAACAGGCTTCCCTTTTACCTCTTTCTTCATAAATCCAAACCACGAAACTGCCTCATCTGACACGCCTTTATTGCCTGCCCTGTCAATGACCTCTAAAACTATATTTACAGGCATATTATAACCAATTATATTACCCTTTTCATCAGTTCCATTCCAGAATAATTCCTTTGGCAGAGCCCTGCTTCCATGAAATAATTTAATAAGCCTCTTATCAAAGGAATAAATTGATATCTTCCATGATTCGAGTTCTCTGTCTGCTGACTCTGGTGTAATAATAAGTTTATCCTTTGGGGGAATAAATTTATCAATATTCAAATTTATATTAGCTGATATACTTGTTGTAATCAGTGTCTTTATTTTCGGGGATATTATTACTGATTTATCCTTATATGTTACCTTTATATATATTAAATACTCATCATCTACTAGTTTCTTCCCATCTTTATCCTTTCCGTCCCATTGAACATCATAAGGTAAAAACTCATAACCTCTTATACTTCTAACTACACGTTCTTTCAGTTTTTTCTTGGATCGTCTTTTCTTAGAAGACTTATTTTCAACGACCTTTTTATACGGCTTAATTATATTTAATACCCAGCTCTTTATCTTCTCTTTATCTGTAGCCTTTAACTCAATACTTATTGTATCCTTAATCCCATCATCATTAGGTGAGAATATGGGATAAGACGTCTCCAGTGTAACTGCCCTTTTTTTATTAGATAAAAATATTACATCCTTTTTTGATACACTCCGTTCATTGGCAGTATTAATAATAGACAAAGTATAATAATACACTTCAGATGGTAATGGATTATACGCTTTATCTGTCCCATCCCATTTAACAGTTGCTGGAGGCGCCCCTTCCCTACCAAAACTCTTAACCTTTGTTCCTTTCTGATTAAATAATTCCAGTTCCCATCTTATTATCCCCTTCTCATCAAAGGCAGTTAGAGAAAATATAGTAAAATCATCCTTACCATCTCCATCTGCTGTAATTATCTTTGGATAAGCGCTTGCCAGCACTATAGATGCTGTGCCAAGACCTGATGGTGAATATACATCAAATAACCTCCCTTCTATTCCAAATCCAATATTATGCGATTTAAAGGGTTCCGGTTTTGCGTTTACTTCTGTAGCTGAGGCTATAGAGTTTGAGTAATAATAATTAACAAACAGATTTAGTTTATCCCACATCTGACGAATTATAATGCCTGCAGTATAATTTGTCTGATTAGATTTCTCACCTCTGTATTCAACATTGTCTTTCCCGTACTGATAAGAGACCTCATATGAAAATTGTCCCTTTAAAACATTACCTATAAGCTGCCTCCAAGATGCTCCACCTGAAAATGTTTTAATATCCTCAGGAGACCAATATGGAATACTTACTACTTCATTATCTATTGATGCATCCTCAGGGTTATACTGCGTAAATTTAGATCCCTCATAAGAATAAACAGCATTAAGATCAAGTTCAATTCCTAATGCCGGAAATCGAAGCAAACGAAATGTTAGCTGGTTAAAACTCGATCTTCGAATATTGTCATCAGAAAGCAATCTGTATATAAAACTGCTATAGAAAAATAGCCTGTCACTGAATGGGAAATGTATCTTGCGAAAAGATAGGTCTAATGACGTTTGAAGTGTCTGAGATGTTATCTCTTCTTTATAATTATCTTTTAATGACTCTTTGATAGGATCAGCATAGGCAGATACTGCCTCATCATCGAACTTGAGGCGAAATGATCGAGAAAAATCGGCATAATCCTCGAATTTATAAGCAAGTTTTAATGTAAGACCAATATCAGATGGCATAAAATCGAAACCAAATTCATAATTAAAAGTGCTATAATTAATATCCGATTTTACTTTATGTTGAATAGTTGTCCACTCCATACCTTCTTCTGCAGGTGGGGCAGACTCACTAATTTCAAAATCGACTGATCCCTTATAGTAATGACCTGTACATGCTAAATAAAATCTTGTTTCCCATGGATGAATACTAAAAGATGTTCCTGCATATATCGAATGATCTTGCACTACCCCCTGCGAAGGATAAAAAAGATCCCCCTCAATTATTACTCCTCCCTCATCATCTATATTCATAAACCTATATCCTGTTGTAAGTGTTAACCAGTTATTCAATGGATATTCAAAACCTAATGTTTCCTTTATCCTGGTTACAGACTTATCATTATATACTTCAGAGTAACTGTTTAGTACAGGGGAATGCTTTCTTTGCAGTTCATAATGACTACTACGGGCTTTATCATTATCAGGTTGATTGTTGATACATATTTCATAATTATCCATTGCAGATTTCCAGTAACCAGAAACCTCATTCAGATTACCGATCTTATAATTGACTTCAACGTTTAAGGGCTGTACATTTAAAATCTTACCATAATATTCCAGAGCTTTGCTCATCTGGTCTCGGTTAAGATTATAGGTTGCAATTTCACTATAAATTGGGACATTGCTGTTTTCCATATCAAGTAGTATCTTTTCATATAAATACCTTATAGTGTTCTGAGCTATTTGCAATTTTTCTTCTTTTTCCTTTGTTAACTCAGAAATTCTTTTCCATACATCACCAGCAAGTTTATTAATTCTCTTTACAAGAGTTGTAATATCATTAGACAATGAAGACATATTATCCTGTTGGATTTTACTAGTAGACAATTGAGAAATCAACTCCTCTAACTTTTTAACATTAGTTTCAGCTATACCCTTAAATAACTTATCCTTCATTATTGAGTTAATAGCAGATCTGGCATCTTTAAAACGAGAATCAGCAGAAAGGGAAAGTAAGTAAACAGGGTAAGCCTTACTCTTCCTCTTTTTATAAACATATTCAAGCTCATTACTTGCAGTTTCTGTACTACCGTAAAGATACTCAATTACACCAATCACCTTCCTTGGCCGGAAATCCTCTGGATTGTTATTTTTTGACAAGCTTGCTTGAGAAAGAATTGCATCAACATCGATCTCCCAGTTAAGCGCATCCCTTTGAGTTATATAGCTCTGAACATCCTTATCATAATAGCTGATAACGGTATTAAATTGAATAAGATCTTGCTCCAAAAGTGATATCTTTCCTGCTATGTTTTTTAATAGTAAAAGATCATTCTTTATTTTTATATTATTCAATTCCTTTGGCACATGTTCTCCTTTATCTATTAAAACACCAACTTCATTATAAAGATCTTTAATTACTTTTATATTTTTAATGATGTTTCCAATATAAGGTGATATCATCTGAAACTTGATTGTTTCAAGCGCCAGGGTTGAAATCTTTTCATCTGCTTTGTCAATCTCATTCACAACCTTAACATTAAAAAGGTTATTATATTCCTTAACAGCCTCATCATCCATTTTATTCCAGATGTACGTGTCGATTAAATTCTTCCTTATCTCCAGGTTGTCAGGATTTCTAATAAGAGCTTTCTTATATTCATCAATAGTCGCTTTTCGATCTTTATCCATTTCGTTATCAACATCAAGAGTAAAACCAGAGACCTCTGGATATAACTGCATTATATGCCGAGCCTCTTTAAGCGTCTCATCAGCCAATTTTTTATTTCCAGTAGCAAGATATATTCTTGCAAGTTTTTTATAAGCATCTATTTCCTTTTCATTGATATTGATTATTTTTGTATACTGTCTAATTGCCTCATAGCTTTTCCCAGACCAACTGTAATTATCCCCTAGCGCGTATAAAACCTTAATATTATCTGGCGCTATAGATTCCGCTTTCTCAAATATTTCAAGCGCGCTGTTAACATCTCCCTTCCAAGAATACTGAGTTGCTAATGATATATAAGCATCAATGTTATAGGGATCGATTGAAATTATCTCCTGATAATTTCTTATTGCTTCATTATACCGATTGTTCCATCCTGCAAGAACTGCCAGCAACTTTCTTGCAGTTATATTATTTTTTTGAATAGATATGATATTTTTGTATTCTTTTATAGAATCATCAAGCCTTCCAGACCAAGCAAGAGCGCTTGCAAGAAGAAAGCGAATTTTTATTTCGGTAGGTTTTAGTTTTAAATAATTTTCACAAAGATTAATAGCTTTTCCGTAATCATACAACCATATATAGATTTGGATTAGATCAAATATAGATTGTTTATCAAATGGATTCTTCTTAATTTTCTTTTTATAAAAATCGATCTTCTCAAATTTTATTCCCTTCCCAATCTCATTAAAATCATCAGGCGCAGCTTCTGGAAACTGCATTAAAGGTATGAGATATTTTGAGTATGTCGGAATAAAACAGATTGCATCAATATAGAAATAGTAATCCCATCCACTTGATCTTTTCTGATTAACACGAATAGTTAGTGTATGCCTACCAACATCAAGCTTTCCAGAAGATATTTTAACCCAGTAATAACTACCTGGTGCATAGAATTCCTTTGTATAAATATTCTCAGATGACGCCTTTCTTAATGCTCCATCATCTATTTTCCATTCAAATGGAGAAGCATATCCTGGTTTATCAGACTCTAATGAACCTGGAGGACTGCACCCCATCCAGAAATCGTATTCCTTGGAACGTGAAATGTAAAAAACATAGGTTGCATAATATCCCTTTTCAGAAGACGGATCAGTATCTTTAGAAAGCTGTAAAGTAAAACGGTCACTACAAAAAAAGTTATATACCTTCTCTTTAGAAAAATTTGTTGCAACTGCATCCTCGCCTTCTATCCATATATAATTTTTATATGTAGTCTTCCTTTTCTGCTCCCTGTTCACTCCTTCCTTAGTGGATTCAGAAACTGATGATCTTTGCGCAGTAATATAATATGGAATGATCAGCAAAAAAGTAATTGATAATATAAATGTTAAAAGCTTGGATAAAATATTCTTCATAAGATTACATTCTCTTTTTTGAATAATTTTTGCTCAGTCTAATAATACTCTGTGTATATCTATATTGTTATCTTTCCCACTGAATAATAAGGATCAAAAACGTGCTTCTGATGAATATAATTTGTAATGCTATTTTTTACGTTTATGAGACTTGATAGGTTTTGGTGATACTTTTCTTATCATCTTTTTCATAGCAATTATAATGTCTATACTGCTCATGTGTTCATCCGGATCTATACTTCCATCTAATGAGGGATGAATGATTTTATTTTCAACAGCGATTCTTATAGCATTGTACCAGGGATTATCTGTTGTAACTCCCTTAAAACGTGAATTACTATCTTTTAGATATCTCTTTCTAATAGTAGCATCTCCTTTAGTTAACACTATAAAGTCTTCAACAATGGCAGCCATTTCTCCACGGCTTAGAAGTTTAAAGGGTTCAAATAGATCACCCTGAATATATGAAAAAAACCCCCTGTCCCTCAGATCACGTATTGACTCATCATAACGCGACTTTGAAATATCGATAAAATCACTCTTAATCCTTTTGCCAAATTTCAGATACTTTCTTATTTCTAAAACCCTATTCAATAGATCAGATATATCTTCTCTCTTTACATATTTCTTCAACAGCATTTCGTGTAAATTCCTAGTTATATTTCCAATTCTGTTAATTTTATCTAACATTTCAAGTCTATTAGATGCCTTAACCTGATAAACACCGCCAATTATCATTACCTTTTCATATTGTTTACGAGCTTCATCAAAATCATCTATTAAAAAATAGCTGTCACCAATGGTTAATTCAGCTAAAGCCATTCCTGGTGATTTAATGATAATCACTTTCAGTTTACTAATAGCTTCAGGAGCATACAATTTACCTTTCTCTTTAAGGGAAATACAAATATTTAAAACCGAAAGTTCTATATCCTTACCATCATGCTTCATTGCTATTTTCGAATACTTCTGAGCCTGCACATAATCTTCAGTTGTATAATAGTAAAGAGCAAATCCTTTAGCAACCTCTTTAAATAATATCTTCTTTTCCTTACTTATCGACTCTGCTTCTCTTAGTTGTTTATAAGTTTCAGCTAGCAGCTTATTTTTTTTCTTCTGATCTTCTAACAATTCAGCAGTAGTAATATTTTTATTTGTATTGTGTAATAGAGTTTCAATATTCTTTTTACTAGTTTGAAAAAATGATAAACAACCCATAAATTGAAGTAGAATAAAAACAATAGCAGTATTTTGAAAAATATTTATTCTGTTCATAAAAGATCCTTTATCGTAATTATTTTTAAATAAAAATTACTTCATCAATTATGTTATTATATCATATAATACTTAATATTCAATAATTTATTACTCCAATCTCATTGGAGAATCCAGAAGTCAGTATAGTTATTATCATTCAGCAATAAGAATTATTCTCTACCTCTGCTGACTCCTGTTTACTGACTTATTAAAAATCAAGTTATTAAGCTTTATAGAAAAATAAATCTTTTAATACTATACAAAAACATTTATCTTCAATATGATAGAAATTGAAGAAATCTATTACTTTATTGAAAAAAATTGAATCTTAACCGATATTAAAAAAAAATATAAAAGATACTAAAACAGGTATCAAATAAATTTTTTAATAATCTACTATATTATTCCAATGACCCAAATGATAACAAAAATTATATCATTATTAAAAAAAATATACCCAGGTGAAATAATATTTACTGTTACTATAATCGGAATTTTAAATTATTATATTTCTTCTGAAGATCCTGGACTACTGAATGTATCTTTTAATCCATATCTGACTGTTATTATCTTCTTTTCCATCTTCTATGGCAAACTCTCGGGTATCTTTACACTCGTATTATCGGTAATTATTATTATAATTAATTCGATTATTATGATTTATCCGACTTTTCATATTCAAAAATTAATAGATTTATACTCATCTTCTGATCGTTACAATCTTTCTATTCAGTTTATTTTTGTTTCATTTATTGCCTCTATTATATTTGGAGAGATACGTGATACCCTTGGGAATAGAATCCAACATTATAAAGATAAAAACGAGACGCTACGTAAGAAGAATGTTAAATTACAGCATGAACTTGATGCTGTATCACTTATTAATGAGGAATATCAGGACAGGATACTTGGACAGCAAAATTCGTTAATCTCCCTCTATTCTACAATGATCGCGCTCAATTCGTTAGATTTAAAAAAAATATATCCAAATATTCTGGATGCTGTTGTAAAATTCTCTGGTGCTACAAGATGCTCATTATGGCAATATCATCGTGATGATTCTAGTTTAAAATTGCTCTCATCTTATGGTTGGAAAGAAAGTGATATAAAATTAAATTCATCGATTTCAGACTCAGATAACATCACAGGATGGGTTGCAAGGAATAATGTAATATTTTCTGTTAAAATGCTTCAAAAAAATAAAAAATTGCATGATATTGACTCAAAACAAAATATAATTACTGTACCTGTCAATATAAACAATCAAGTTTGGGGAATAATAAATATCGAAGAAATACCTTTTGTTAAGTATAACCTTTATTCTGAACAACTTGTAACAATGATTTCTGATTTAGCAGCCCCTACCATAAATAACGCGACAAGATTCAGCGAAATAACTAAAAAGGGCGAAACAGATCCGATAACAGGATTGTATTCGGTTGATGAGTTATTTACTGTGCTTGATAAAGAATTTACAAGATCGAGTTCAGAGAATCTTAATCTTTCCTTTCTAATAATTGAATTATCTAATCCTGAGGAGCTGGTGGAAAGTTATTCAAATAAAGAAGCGCTGCAACTTCTAAAAGATATCTCCCAATTTGTGATGCAGACAACAAAGGGTAAAAGCATGATATTTCAATATAAAGAAAAATTCCAGTTTTCAGTAATCCTTCCAAATATGGATTATGACGGAGCTGTTATGTTCTGTCTAAACCTTATTGAACAGCACAGCAGTCATTACTATTCCATACGCGGGGAGCAGGTATATCCTGAAATTATACTGGGTTACAGTAGTTTACGTCCCAATATAGAATCATCAGAGGACCTTCTATTATTAGCAGAAAATCTACTTATGATGCAAAAACTGTAACAATATGAACATTTCCAAAAAAATATTTGATGCTTTTGAAAAAAACGATCATCTCAATGAATCAGAAGAGAAAAATTTTTATTCTTCAAGTGATCCCTTTGATTTCTATCGTAAAACAGTTGATCCAGAGCAGTATATCCCGAAGACACAGAGAGGACTTAGGAAAGCATTCTTTGAAGACCTTATCGGAATTGAATTCTTTATTGAAATGGCAACTTCTTTGCGCCCACTAGTTGATGAAGCTCAGGATGTAGATGAGATTACAAGGCTTTTCTCTCAGCAAAAACTATCCAGCCGCCCCAATTCCAATTCTGTTAGGATACTAAAAAATATGATAAAAGATCCAAATGCTGAAATTGCTTTATATGCTGCTGAGGGATTAAATACTATTGAGAACAGTTTTATTTGTAAAATTCAGCGTATAAAGGATAAAACCTCCAAAAAAAAAGGGAAATTATATATTCTATACTATATTCTTGGATTATTATATTTGAAATTTTCAAAGCTACTTGAAGGTCAACCTCTAATTCAGCAGTTTTATTTAAATGAGTCCTTAAATTACCTTAAACAAGCACACTCATTATTAAAAAAGAATAATAAACGGATACTCTACACAATGGGAGAAACATATATATTATTGAAAAAATATAATACAGCTATAAAAATCTTCTCATTCCTCTCTTCAAAAGATGAAAATGATCTAGTAGCGCTTTTCAAGTTAGCAGAATGCTACTACTATCTAAGAGATTTTGATAAACTAATTGAATATATCAATCAAATTTCGAAATCACAAGATATATATACAATTTCAGAACCTATTATTTATCAATGGATATTATAGAAATAAATAAACCCGATCCTTCAAAAAAGACGATCTGTTTAATTGCAGAAGGTTCCTACCCGTTTGTCACCGGTGGTGTTTCTTCCTGGATTCAGGATATTATCTCAGGTCTTGTTAATTATAATTTCATAATACTAGCTATATCTGCTGATGAAGATATTGAAGTAAAATATAATCTTCCTGATAATGTTATATCGATTGAAAACAGGATTCTTACAGGCTCATCGAATAATAAAAAAAGTAAAGTACAGAAAAAATTTTTTTATAATATAGAAAAATTTCACAGTGATATGATGAAGCAAAACGATTTTTCTATGCTCCACTGGATAATTGAGCATATGCAAGAAAATAAATATCATCAAAATGAGATTCTACATCATAATAAAAGTTGGCAAATGTCTTCTAAATTCAGCGCTTTGCATAATCCTCTATACCCCTTTTCAGATTATTATTGGTCATGGTTGTCATCCCATGAATACCTGATAAAAATACTTACATGGCCCATACCAAAAGCAGACCTTTATCACACAATCTCCACAGGATATGCAGGATTGATCGCTGCTATTGCAAAAATTACACAAAAAAAACCTGTAATTCTTACTGAACATGGACTCTACAATAAGGAGAGAGAAATTGATATAAAACGTGCAACATGGATAAAAGGATACCAGAGAGATTTATGGATAAATATTTTTAATGACCTAAGCAAGATCACATACGAGTATTCTGACCTTGTTATCTCGTTATTTGAACACAATAGGAACATACAAATATCTCAGGGAGCAAAACGCGGTAAAACCACAGTTATTCCAAACGGTATCGATATCGACCGTTTTCTTGATATTAAAAAGGAAAAACGTGAGGAATTTTCTGTTGGATTTGTCGGAAGGGTCGTTCCTATAAAAGATGTAAAAAATTTCATCATTGCCTCTAAAATTGTTTCTGAACATATTGAAAAAGTTAAATTCTATATTATTGGGCCTCAGGATGAAGATAAAGAGTATTATGAAGAATGTATGCAACTAGTTTCAAATTTTAAACTAGATAATATAATAATCTTCACAGGAAAAGCTGATGTGAGGGAATACTATTCTTTTATTGACGTGCTTGTGCTCTCTAGCATACGCGAAGCTCAGCCCCTTGTAATTCTTGAAGGTTACTGTGCAGGTATCCCCTCTGTATCTACACGCGTAGGCAATGTCCCAGAGATGCTAGATTACGATGAAAATCTTCTAGCTGATCCAAAGGATTCTGAAAAACTTGCAAGAGGAATTATTAAGTTGTATCAGGATGATCAGTATCGCGAGCGGTTGATAAAGAATAACAGAGAAAAGGTATTGAAATTCTATAATAAAAAGGATCTAATAGAGAGATATAATTCTTTATATAATAAATATATAACATCAGTATAAATCAAATAACACAAATAGATATTGCAAATAAAAGATTATGGCAGGCATTGGATTTGAACTTAATAAAATACTTCAGAAGGGAACATTAGGATCGATTCTTAAGGTTTTCCTTCTTGGTACTATTATTGTTGCTGGACCATGGATACTCTCAATTCTAAGTATATATGTTATCCAAAAATATGCATATATGGCAATCTCTGAGGATCCAACACTTTTTACAGTTTCAATAGTATATGTATATGCATTTTCACTAATAATATTTGGTGGTATCCACTATCTGTTTTCAAGATATATTGCTGATATGATGTACATTGAAAACAGAGAAGCTATCCCATCAGCGCTTCTTACTGTTTTTACTATTATATTAATTTTATCTATTGCAATATCATCTATATTCATTAGCCTTAACAGTTTCAGCATCCTTTCCTATCCACGATTATATAAATATTCTCTTATTATTCTTTTTATTGTCACTAATTTGATTTGGATCATGCTGATATATGTTGCACTACTAAAAGAGTATTATAAAATATTTGTTTCATATCTTTTAGGAGTTGTTGTAAGTGTAGTTGGGGTCTTATATTTTGGAAAACAATATGGTGTAGCAGGCGCCCTACTGGGTTATAGCTTAGGTCAGGCTGTAATAGTAATACTCCTTCTTATTATCGCCCAAAGATCATATCCTTTAAAAAGATTCAATCTAAATACTCAAATCTTCATCTACTTTAAAGAATTCCGCTATCTTTTTCTGATTGGAATATTTTTCAATTTTGGGATCTGGATAGATAAAATATTCTACTGGTATATTCTTGGGGAAAATATTGAAGGAACATTATTCTTTTACTATAGTAATTACGATATACCTGTATTCCTTGCTTATATAACAATGATTCCTGGACTGGTTTATTTTCTGGTTGTATCTGAACCGATATTTCATACTGCATATACAGAATTTATAAAGAATATCTTGGAGGATAATATAACTACAATATACAGGAAAAAAAATAATATGATCAGAAGTCTCAAAAACGGTGTAAGCCAACTTTTACTCTTTCAAGGTGTCTGGACAATAGGACTTGTTATGAATACTGAAAATTTCCTCTCATTTATGGGCTATCAATATATAGATTCTACAATAACTGGCATACTTATAATTGCAGTATTCTTTCATATGACAGCGCTTACATTTCAGATATATCTGCTATATCTTGAATTAAGAAAGGAAGCGCTCATATCTACAATTGTATATTTTGCTGTAAATACTGTTTTAACCTTAGTATTAATACTATCACATCTCGATTTGCCAGGCATTAGTTATATGATCGCAGCATTGTTCTCAAGTTTATACTCTATTAATCATATTGTCCGCAAGATACCTATCATTGATTATATAATTTTTAATAAGACCTAATATGATACTATTTCGTTTGAAGTAAAATATAACCTACACGATCCTTAAAGCATTTCTAAAAGTTTATTGCTTACCCATTTATAAAAAATTATCATTAATATATTAATTTGACAATTTTTGTATATTTCCAAATACCTATAATCGAATTTAATAGCCTCAAATCACTTTTTTCATTCATACTCATTGAGTAAATTATCAAAATCATTCATTAATTTATAGAAAAAGATAAAAATGGAAAATTTTCAATATGCCCTTTTAAATATTACTTGATTTGTGCTTAATATAGATTAATTATATTATACACAGTAAAAATTTCAATAACAGAAACCCTAGAGGTATACTTATGGATATTAAAGAAAAAACTGATTTGCTTGGTAAATGTGAACTTTTTAATTCACTTAATAAAGCAGAAAGAGAAATAATAGCAAGACATAGTAATATTGAAACATACAATGCAGGAGAAACTATATTATGTCAGGCCGAAACCTCTGAAAAACTATTAGTAATTGCTGAAGGAAGTATATTTCTAGAAAGATCTTTTGATACCGGAACCCGCAAAGGCAGGGCAAAGATTAACATTCTCACAAAAGGGAGAGCCTTGGGATGCTGGTCAAATCTTCTTGATAGTCCCCATAAACTTATGTCATCTGTTGTTTGTCAACATCCTACCAAAGTAATAGTTATAAATGGATTTGAATTGAGAAAGATGATGGTTGAAAATTATGAATTTGGGTTTAAAGTGCTTGAAGGTCTTTGTTTACTTCTTAGAGATAGAATTGAGTGTGCTTACGGAGCTATGGAAAACCTTTAGTAAGCTTCAGTAACATATAAATATTACCATAGAATAATTGCATTATTTACATTTAAGTAAATACAAATTTGAAGCATTTTCAAAATATTTGAACTTACTTTTTCATCAAAAATCACTGAAATATATAGGCAAATTGTAATAATGGGATGGCAGTCTACAATCCTTTGCGCCTTTGTGTTAAAAATGTCTCATTCAACGCTATCTCTGCAATCAGTTTGAGCTCATAAAATACATTATCTTCGGCTAATTATTTTTTAAAATAGGATACCGACTTCTTCAATTCATCTGCCAATATATCAAATTTCTTTGCATCAGACGCTAAAACCTCCGAATTGGAGGCATATTCCTGGCTCAGCTCACTTATATTAGCCATAGAAGTTACTATTTCATTTGAAGCAGACTTCTGCTCAAATGTAGAATGCAATATCTCATCAGATATATTTTTTACGTTATTCATCTCTTTATTTACTGTTTTATTTGTTTCTACCTGTTGCTGCATGAAATCAGACATGTTCTTCATCATTCCGCTTATAGAATTAAAGCCCTCAATCAATTCTCCGATTGTGTCAACAGTTTTATTTACATTGGAAAATCCCTTACGTATCTCATCATTGTTAATCTTGATTAAAGAGTCTATTTCCTTTAGACTTGCAGCAGTCTGATCAGCAAGCTTTGATATCTCGTTGGCAACTACAGCAAAACCTAATCCTGCGTCTCCAGCTCTTGCAGCTTCAATATTTGCATTTAACGAAAGCAGATTTATTCGGTCAGAAATATCGTTGATTATGTTTAACACATCCATCATTTTGTCAGAGCTTTCTTCCACTTTTTCCATGCTACTGCTCATGTTTCCCAAAGATTCTTTACCGGATGAAGCCTTAGTGGAGTAACTAAGTGTATTCTTATATGTATTTTGAACTTGAATGCTCATTGTTGCAATTATTTCAGACAGTGATCCGATTCTATCAATCATCACAACCAGGCTCTGATTCTGATCATTAGACCTTTGAGCAATATTATCAGCTCCTGCGGATAATTCCTCAATTGTAGCCATCACCTCTTCTGCCGAAGATGCCTGATTATTGGCATGATCCACAAATGTTGAAGTAGCTGAATCAAGCTTAGTAGAGGAAGAAATCAATTGCCGAGTGGCATCACTTACCATTGAAATTACGTTGTCTGTTTTTGACATAAAGAGATTAAACCAGGCTCCTGCATCGATCATCTCATTTTTTATAATTGATTTATAGATACTGCAAGCGTTACAAGAATTGTATTCATTCTCTCTAATAAATTTACAAGTTATTTCATTCCCTAAATTTTTAGCCATACTTCCAATCTCAAAGAAACATAACCCTTTTGTCATATCAAATTCGATATATTCACCGCCTTCTGAATCACCTCCATTATGATACATCTCAACCCTGGACAAATTCGTTTCTGGCATTGGATACCTGATTGAAAGGTCTCCTGAAGCGCCCTTTAAAAAGGAATTCATAAATGTTGAAAGGGACCTTTGTATGCTGCCAGAGAGCAAAAAAGCCAACAAAAATGTCAAAACAACAAAAACTATTGAAAGCCCCAAATATATGTACAATGTATTATAAATAGCCTTAAAGGCCTCATGTTTATCCATCTCAATCAGTAATGTCCATTTGAAGTAACTAAACCATTTCCATACCCCAATTACATCCTTTCCAAGATGATTTATATAGATATCATAACCTGCCCTAGATGTTTTTAAACTCTTCATAATGCTGGTTGTCAATCCACCAGTTTCAGGATTTACGACCTTAAAACCATCAGAAGCCAGATGTGATTTATTTGAAACATAATAATCAGAAAAATACCCCCTATTATCAAGAAACTCGAGTTTTCCTGAAGAACATATTATTCGGCCCATTCCATCTATAAGATATGCAGCCCCCCCTTTGCCAACATTTATCTTATATAAGGAATCATCAATAATATTCATATTGATATATGCAATAATATAACCTATAATTTTTCTATTCTCACTTCCCTTCTCAAAAACTGCTAAACTTATGGGTTGAGTAATCATTGATTTTTGATTATCTTTTACGATAAGAGTATTGAAGATATGAATATCCTTAGTCTTAATGAGTTCCTTATATAAATGCTTGTCAACAATCCTATTACTGCTTTCACTTCCAGAGACAAGGACAAATCCATTTCTGTCTATTAAATCTATATTTACAAATTCCTGCCGTTCATTCATCATAGATCTAAAATATTGCTTAATATCAAGAAGAATATCCGCGTCAATTTCCTTATTATATGATATTGACCTTAATACATTATTGGTTTGCTCATTACGTGATAATCTTTCAATGGCCTCTATGCTGTTCTCAGTCAGATACTCAATATACTCAAATTCCTTTGTTATTATCTCCTGATAATTATGTATTATAAGATCAAAAATTTTAATTCTTGTATAAAATGAATTAACACCTAAATAAGCAACAATAATGAAAAAAGAAAGACCGATCAATGTAATGGTTACTTTTTTCTTTATGCTCATCTCTCTGAAGAACTCTAATATTCGTTTCATCCCTAATCCCCAAGCATAATAAATTTATGAAATATTTCCAATATGTCAAATTAAGATTTTTATTATTTAGATTACAACTTACGGAAAATCATTCTATATTTATATTGATTTAGTGCTGTATTTCAAGATTCATCTGTCTAATAACAAAAGGTTAATCCTTTTTTTCTTGTTTAATATGACATAGACTGCATGCTTTGGGACCGGATGTCTCCCTGTGACAATTATGACACTGCTGATGATAAGCATCCTTAAGGTTGACAAGGGCGCCCTGGTCCCTTGCAGTATGACATGTAGAACACTTTCTGTTTGTTAATTTATGATGACAGTCAATGCACTCAGTAAAATTCTTCTCTACATGATCAAGGTGATTAAAGTGTATGACAGGTTTCCGATGACCCGTTTTAGGAAGAGCAATTATTTTTATTTCACTGATTTTTTTCTTTTTCTGTGGTGTATTTCCGTTTGTAAAGTTGTCAACAGCATAGAGAGAAATGCAGATTAAGATGGTTATAAAAATATTGAGCATATAAATAATAGTTCGACGGATCATATATATACCTCTAAATAATCAGTTTAATCAATGCGTTAACACCCATAAATAGGAATCAGTTCACACTGTTTTAGCTTACCCGAAAGCTTTTGATATGACGATCCCCTTCTACAATATGGATAGCGCAAGCAAGGCAAGGGTCAAATGATCTTACAACCCTGGCCGCCTCTACAGGACTCTTTTTGTCAGAAATCGGAGTTTCGGCTAATGCCTGCTCAATTACACCTTTATTGCCATTATCATCCTCAGGACCAATATTCCATGTTGTAGGCACTACGCATTGATAATTATCAATAAGATAGTTATCAACATCAATCCAGTGTCCCAGCGCTCCTCGAGGCGCCTCTGTCAATCCCATACCGGAATTTTTCTGAGGTATACGATATGTTGTTCTTGTCGGATCATTAACCTTAATCTGATCGAGCCACATCTTTGCCTGCTCGCAGAGAATCTTGCATTCTATCATCCGCGCAGCGTGACGTCCAACAACAGAGAATAAGGATGATAAACTAATGCCAAGGGTGGATAATAATGAATCTACCTCTTTTTTAACAATACTGCTTCCTTCAACATAACTCACAACTATCCTGGCAAGCGGCCCAACCTCATGTGGCATATCATTATATCGTGGTGCCTTTGCCCATGAGTAAGCGCCATCCTTTTCCCGATCCGGATCAGTTTCCCCGGAAGAAGGATGAAGTCCGCTTTCTGATTTGTATCTTGAATGTTTAACATATTCTTTTATGAGAGAGGGATCAAATTTCATAAGCATCCCTTCTTGAACGATGCCCCTTGAAAAAAGAAAATCCCCGCTTAAATCATCTCCAAAAACGCCGTATGAAAGAAAAGAATCAAATCTGCCAATTGAAGAGTAGTCTGGAAACGCCTTTGCAATCTCAATAATATCATTCAGATATACATCATTAACAAATCTTTCAATTTCATTTAATAAATATCTATATTCATCCAATTTATCTTTTGTAACCTTTTGTGATACTCCTCCAGGAAGCAAACTTGCTGCATGTGGAACTTTACCGCCAAAAATAGACGTCAGTTTATGGGTCTTCATTCTAATATCCAGAGCCATTACATAGTGCAGCACAAGAGTCGCGTTCAGCTCTGCATCTTGAATATACATACCTTCCCCTTCATACCTTGGAAGGAAGGGGCTAAGAGCGGTAAATGCCTCAGGGGTTCCGCTTTTTTTCTCAAGCTCACTTTTTGCCCATGACTTGAGATTATTTAGAGCCTTATTACCGCCTTTGTATTGTAGAATAGCCTTAATATCAACATAATCCAGAGCTGCAAGGTGATAAAAATGTATGATATGAGACTGCAAAAAATTTGCGGCAAGCGTAAGGTTTCTGAGTAGCATACCATTCATGGAAGGTTGTATTTCAAATGCTGACTCAAGGCATTTACTTGAGGCAACTGCATGAGATATGGGGCAAACTCCGCATATTCTCTGGGTTATCATAATTGCATCCACTGGATTTCTTCCCTTTAACAACATCTCAAATCCACGGAACATATCACCCCTGCATCTGGCTGTATTCACCATCCCGTTATCCACATCTATTTCAATTGAAAGATGACCCTCTATTCTGCTTAGTGGATCAATTACGATCTTAGCCATATTCTTTACTCCTCAATATAGAAGGATACACATCTATGATTTTGCCATCATCCAATCCTTTTAACTCATCCAGTTCTGCTCTTCTATGCATGTATAAACCCCTATCTCCTGTATCAGGAAAAACCTTCTCTGTGCATCCGATGCAACCAGAGCCGCAAGCAGTGCACGAATTAACACCTCCCAGCCACTTCCTCATGGGAATGTCGCAGTTTGTGTCGATCCCAAGGCAACCCAAAAGATAAAGACATCCATTATCTCCCCAATTTTGAGCAAATCTTCCCTTTTTATAATCAAGCAGATTCTCACACTGTTCATGAACAGTTTTCTCAAAGAAGAGTTTTGGCCTGTTATATTCATCAAGCGCAGGCATTCCTTTAAAGAGATAATGAAGGATTGTCCCAACAATCCAGTCCGGATGAGAAGGGCATCCCGGGACATTTATAACACTTTCTTTCTGCATAATATCAGAGACGGATTTAGCTCCGGTTACATTGCCCCTGGCTGCAGGAATGCCGCCAAAAGCAGCGCATGTGCCTACAGCTATAATAGCCTTCGCATTCCTGCCCAGCTCCAGCATCCATTCCCTTATACCGACATGATGTTTGTCAACAATACCCAGAGTGCAGTACTCATCCCCTAGACTGGGTATTGAACCTTCAAATACCAGAACATAATTATCACGCTTTTTTTCAACAACCTCCTTTAATACATCAATCAAAGGTTCTCCTGTTCCCGCGCTTATTGTCTGATGAAAATTAAGGCTTATATATTTTGTTATCAAAGTCGGAACATCCGGATCTATTGTATTGAGAAGCGACACAGAACATCCCGAGCATGACTGCCCCTGCAGCCATATTACCGGAGTTGCCTCAACTGCCTTTTTTATTTCTTTTTTACAAGCATTAAACGCTAATGACGGAAAAATGAAAGCAGCGGCACTGCCTCCTAATAATCTGAAGAAATCCCGTCTATTCATATTGTTCAAAACTTCATCATTATCCATGCTTTCCCTTGCATAACTTTCCTTATAATATTGTTTACTAAACAAACATACTATCAAAATCAATCGTAATAGTTCAGCCACTGTTAAAAAATGAGAAATATTTACCGCAGAGGTGCAAAGACGCAGAGAAAAAATAATTATTATTATTACTGCTAATATTGTGAAAAATAAATGTTTTCGCTAAGACATTCATAATTTGTCACTTTTTACAAAAAGTAGGATAATTTCTATTTGCCGTCCGATCAACGACATATAGACAATAATTTACCTTTGTGTCTTCGCGCCTCTGCGGTGAACTTTTAGAATAATTCTATAAACTAAATAAAGATAATTATTTATGACAACCATCACAGCTTATAGGACCCTTTTTTCTTGCCATATGGCAACTCTTACAGAATACGTGCATAATTCTCATTCTCGACTTACCTGCATGACATTCCGAGCATTTCTTTTCCTTACCCCTTTTATCATCAGTATTGTCACTTGTATGATGACATTCATTACACTTAACTCCTGCCTTATCATACATCATGCATATATCTTTTTTATATAAATCTTTCCTATTATACTCTATTCTCATCTCCTTGTTTATATAATCCTTATCATCATCAAGATGACATTGATTACATGCGACTGCCCCCTGCTTTTTCTCTTTATGACATTTAATACATACCTTATGAAGGTGCTTGACACCCTGTATTCCTTTATGGCAATAGGCGCATGTTTTTATTCTTGAGTCATTCTTTTCCTTAATATGACACTCTATGCACTTAACACCTGCATCTTCATGCTTCTTATGCGATATTACAACAGGCTGCATGCGAGCAGAAGTTTTAATTATCCCATTTTTAATATCCAATTCCGTTACAAAGGAATTTACATTAGTCAGGGACAATTTGTCATCGCCGCTGTTTTCATCAAAGCAAAATAATAAAAATATTAAAATAAAACATATTAAATATTGTATAATTTTTCTCATAATAATAATATAGAAGCATTCCTTGATTTTAAAAATTTATAAATTGTTGAAAACTGCAGAAACGTATCGGAACATCTAACCTAAATTTAATAGATCTGGGGTTAGTTAATATGCAGTAAATCTCTTTTTATAAATTATATACAAAGAGGAGAAATACTAATCTCAAATTGATTTATTAATTTAATAAATCAATTATATTCTATTTCTACAAACAAGTCAAGATTAGTCAAGATTATTTATAATCATCAATCACTTAATTTTAAAAAATAATAGACATT
>JAXHTB010000090.1:0-11618 GCA_034190185.1 Spirochaetota bacterium
TAAATTATTAATGAATAGTAGAATGCAAAGGAAATTAATTAATCATTTTTACAATAATCCTAAATCATTGTTTATTCTCGGTGGTTTCTTCCTTGCTATCATTTTCTCAGTGATCAGATATATCGCAGGTCCTGAATATGATTTCTCATTTTTTTATTTCTTGCCGATTACTCTAATCAGTTGGTATTCAGGAATGCTCCCTGGTATACTATTATCGCTTTTTTGCTCAATAGGATGGTTTATTTTTGATTTATTATTGTTAAATACACATACAAATTTTTCTGCTGCTATTGTTAACGAAATTTTCAGAGGGATTTTGTTTATATATGTTGCCGTAATTATTTCACTGCTAAAGGACCTCTTAAGAAGAGAAAGAAAATCCGCCAGGATTGATCATTTAACACAAATTGCAAATAGGCGGTCTTTTTATGAATATGCAAAAAGCGAGATAAACCGATCTCATAGATATAAACTTGATTTTACAATTATTTTTATGGATATAGACAATTTTAAAAGTATCAATGATTCTTATGGCCATCATACCGGCGACAAGTTGTTATGCGTTGTAGCAAATACTATTAAGAATAATATTCGTGTAAATGATTTAGTTGCGAGACTTGGAGGTGACGAGTTCGCTATAGTGCTGCCAAATTTACAATCTGAATCTGCTGGCAAGCTTGCACATAAACTGCAACAAACCCTTTTAGAAACAATGCTTAAGAATAATTGGCCTGTTACATTTAGTATAGGCGTATCCACATTTAATAAAGCTTTGCCTGAAATTGATGAAATAATAAGAAGAGTTGATCATCTTATGTATTCTGCTAAGCTAAGTGGTAAAAATAGAATTATTCAGGAGATGGTTTCAGAATAGAATTTTGTTAATTCAACCTATTCCTGAAAATGAATGATAATGGAAATAACAAGTCCCAATGTTGAATTGCTTGCCATAACCCCAAAGGCTGAAAAGCTGATTGAGGAGGCTGGGCGTACATGTTATCTCTCACTTGACAGGATTTCTGAAACAAGTGAAAAAAATTTTATTAGGGGATGCATTAAAAGCGGACATCATTCCATTTTAGAGCATGCTGTTGCTTCCTTTAGGATAAAGGGCGCTTCAAGAGCATTTACGCACCAGCTAGTAAGACATAGACTGGCGAGTTACTCTCAACAATCCCAAAGATATGTTGAAGAATCAGAGTTTAATTACATTATTCCTCCTGAAATATCTAATAATAATGAAGCTTATAATCTTTTTAAGGAATTTATTGAAATTTCAAGGGTAACTTATAAAAAACTACGTGAGATAGGAATTAAAAAAGAGGATGCAAGATTTGTTCTTCCCAATGCATTAGAAAGTGAGATTGTTTTTACTGCAAATTTCAGGGAACTTCGCTTTATCTTTTCCCTAAGATTGAAGAAGAATGTCCAGTGGGAGATCCGAAGAGTTAGTCTTGAAATGCTTAAAATTATGCAGAAAGAGGCGCCGTCTGTCTTTGGGGATTATATATTAGATGAGGATAACTATACAGCAATATCAGAATTTGCTAAATAACATGTTGTTTTTGGATTTCAGTTTTCTTCTCTATTCTTTTTGAGGTTTAAATCGATATAATTATAATCTAAATGCCTCTTATTTGACAGATTTCTGAAAAGGTTTGTACAAAATCTCTAAATTTTTTTAAAACTGATGGATGATAAGGCTGATGTTCCTGTAGAGAAGGATCTAATGTCACCTTGTTTATATACTGTTGAAGATAGTATCTTTTAACCTTGCCAATTTCATTTTTAATAATCTGAAAATCTTCCAGTGCAACAAAGTCAGGAATACATGTGGTACGTATTTCGAAATCGATCGCTGAGTTTTTTAAAAGTTTAATGGTCTTTATAATTCTGCTGAAATCTATTTTTTTCCTTACTAACTGTTCGTACTTATCCGGGGATGTTTTAACATCAACAGAAACATAATCCAGCAATTTTTTATTTAAAAGGTTCTCAATTATGTCTGGATTTAGACCATTTGTATCGATCTTGACAGATAGGGGAATTTTTTTTACAGAATAAATAAAGTCTTCCAAGTCAGTTGGAAGGGTAGGTTCACCGCCGCTTAAGGTTATGCCATCTATAAGCCCCTGTCTTTTCCTAAGAAAATTCAGAGTTTCTTCATTTGTGTAGATTCTCAGGTCTTTGCTGTCTGTTGCAAGATCAGGATTATGACAATATCTGCATCGCAGATTACAACCGCCTATAAAGATAATAGAGCATATCTTTCCTGGATAATCAATTAGAGATGTTTTGTATATTCCCTTTATGTTCATACAGTGGTGTTCTTCCTACCACATTATTTTTTAGTGTTTTTCTTTCGTAGAATTCCTCTTTCTTACCATTATTCCATTGATTGACCGGCCTGAAATAACCTACAATTCTAGAATATACCTCAACAGGGATTTTCCGTGTTTCCTTCATCAATTTCTCCTTATATTAGATATTATATGGTATAATTAAGTAATAATTGTTACATCGCCATTCTTCTGTTATATTCGGCGTTTTCTGGAACCACATTAACACCAAAAAGATCAAGCTCCTCCTCAGAATGCTCATATGGACAATAATCATAAGATCCAGGTAAATATCCGTGTATGGGACAGATGCTGAATGTCGGTGTTAATGTAAAATATGGCAGTGAGTAATTTTCTGCAATTCTCCTGATCAACAGCTTAACAACCTGAGGATCATCTATTCTCTCTCCAAAAAAACAATGAACCACTGTTCCGCCTGTAAAAAGTGACTGTAATTCATCCTGATGATCAAGAAGATCGAAGATATCTTCAGTATGCCCAACTGGAAGATGAACAGAGTTAGTATAGTATGGTTCGCTTATACCTGATGCTGCAATATCTTTAAGGGTATTTTTATCATGCTTAGCAAACCTATAACTTACCCCTTCAGCAGGTGTTGCTTCAAGATTATACATATTGCCAGTTGTCTTTTGAAAATGCAGGATTTTATTTCTCATATGATCCAAAATTCTTATAGTGAACTCAACCCCTTCTTTTGTTGATATATCTTTATTTAAAAGGTTAATGCATGCTTCATTCATACCCACAATACCGATTGTGGAAAAATGATTTTCCCAATATTTGCCGTTTCTTTTATATATATCATTAAGATAATATTTTGTATATGGATACAGGTTGTTATGTGTAAAATTTTCAAGCACTTTTCTTTTTATCTCGAGCGCTTCACTTGCAAGCTCCATTAGACGGTTAAGATTTTCGATATATTCATCTTCATTCTTTGATTGATAGGCAAGTCTTGGCATATTTATAGTAATAACTCCTATGCTTCCAGTTAAAGGATTTGCGCCAAAAAGCCCGCCTCCTCTAGTCTTTAGCTCCCTGTTGTCAATTCTCAGTCTACAGCACATAGACCTTGCATCATCAGGATCCATTTCTGAGTTTATAAAGTTAGCAAAATATGGTATGCCGTATTTTGCAGTCAATTCCCATAGATTTGTTAAGTATGGATTATCCCAATCAAAATCCTTTGTTATGTTATATGTAGGTATAGGGAACGTAAAGATTCTATGTTTTGCATCACCTTCAAGAAGACACTCTGTAAAGGCCTTGTTAAACAGGTTCATCTCTTCTTGATAATCAGAGTATTTTGAGTTACATATCTCTCCACCTATAATAACATACTCGTCAGCAATAATAGATGGAACAACAAGGTCTAATGTTACATTAGTAAAAGGAGTTTGAAATCCAACCCTTGTTGGTATATTCATATTGAAGATAAATTCCTGAAGACATTGTTTTATCTCTGGATACGACAGGTTATCGTGCCTTATGAAAGGCGCAAGGTATGTGTCAAAATTTGCAAATGCCTGCGCACCTGCAGATTCACCCTGAAGTGTATAAAAGAAGTTTATAACCTGACCAAGAGCGCTTCTAAAGTGCTTTGCAGGTTTGCTCTCCACCTTGCCTATTACTCCGCCAAATCCTTTAATTAGAAGGTCTTTTAAATCCCAGCCAACACAATATGCAGAAAGCAGTCCCAGATCATGCATATGGAAATCGCAGTTTGTATGAGCATTTCGAATTTCAGGTGGATATATCCTTTCAAGCCAGTATTTAGCTGTTATAGCAGATGCAATATGGTTGTTCAATCCTTGAAGAGAGTAGCTCATATTGCTGTTCTCTTTTACTCGCCAATCTGTCCGATTAATATATTTCTCAACAAGTTCTAATCCTTCATCAAGAAGGATTTTAGTATCTCTAATTTTTCTGTGCTGATCTCTATATAGAATATATGCCTTAGCAACCTGAGCATGACCGTTTTCAATCAGCATCTTTTCAACGAGATCCTGCACCTCTTCAACTGTAGGTATCCTGTCATCCTTGTAGATCACCTCAAGTATGCCGACTACAGAGTCTGAAACCCGCTTTGCTGTCTCTCTGTCACTGCCGCCAACAGCCTTTGCAGCTTTAAACATAGCTTCAGTAATTTTTCCCTGATCAAACGGCATTATCCTGCCGTCTCTCTTTCGTATGTATTGCACCCTGGATTTCCCCTTTATTCCAAACTCCAATCTGTATAATGAGTTTTTTATATAAACTATAATTATATCATAGTCAATAAAAAAAAAGATTATGTCGCTAAAAAATACGTTTCCAGTGAAATATATTAAAGTGAAAATCGATAAACATTTTATCTAACCGGATTGCGACTACCCGAAGTTGCGACCGAAGAGAGCAATTTGGGTAAAGCGACCAATGAGAGCTGAACCGGGAAGTCACTGGTAAGTGCTGTTAGCAGGGCCTCTTTTAACTTGACTCCCCACCTCTTATTCATCTTTCTGTCATTGAGTTCATTTAAATATATCATTAAACTTAAAAAGCATTAGATTATATATGCTCTGCAAGCAATAGAGAATTCTTCTTGTGTGTATTGAAATTCTTTCTTTTTAGTTTTAAAATGGTTATCAAATTTTTTTACAGCATTTTGATCAACGTCATAAACATCACTGGAATAATACTTCCACTCGTTCCCTCGAAATATTTCATTCTCTAATTCCAGTACTAAAAGACTATATGGGTATTTGCCCTCAGAATCACTTATACCAAAATCTTTTGAACTCTTAAATCCATGTTTACAATAGTTATGTGGATGCCCTTGAATTATTATAGATTTATAACCGTTTTCTTTTGCAATATTGATTGAATGTTTTATTAATGCTGAGCCAACTCCTTGTTTTTGAAATTCAGGCAATACACTTACAGGACCAAAAGTGATTGTATCAACTTTAAAGGTTAAATCCTTTTTGTCAGCCACATATGACTTTGAATACATAATATTCCCAATAACTCTGTTTTCATAGATGGCAACAAAATCAAGCTCTGCAATAAAGTCTGGATGGTTTCTCATGATATGTACTAAATAGTGCTCATCACATCCAGGAACATACAAATTCCAAAAAGCTTCGCGCGTTAATTCTTCAACTTGTTTATGATCACTTCCTGTTTCATTTCTAATTGATATATTCATATAATGATTCCTTTGGTTATACTTTTCAAATTCCTAGCTGGGGGTTAGTATTTTGCCCAGCAAATTGCGCACAACTCAATAATATATATATTTTTTGATCAGGATATTTTTTTGATTTTTATACGTAATGATAGCAAGCATGTTGCTCCTTTCAAGATAGAACAATTTAAATAGGTGAATACGGCTTATGAATTATTAGCAATGGAGAGCATATCGTAAGGAAATACTGTGTCAATTTGTAAAGGCATTCAATATTACTATAAAAAAGCAGGACAGGTTAAATTAATAAAAGAGAAATGAGAAATGTAGACATAATTCTACAGAAAGAAAAATACTGCATTCCGAATTTCAACATAAGAGGAAATATTTAATAAACTTGCAATTCTAAATTGTTTTCTACTCCCACGTTGCACCGCCATCAGTCGATTTAGCCATCTTAAGGTGCGTATTTGTGTCGTCGTAATAGCTGATGTAGAGTTCATCACTCCCAGGAGTCGTAGCATGGAATATTACAGCAAGCGATGAAAATTGACCAACATCTGCGCTATTGTCTACAGCTGTTATTGTCCAATCATCTATATTATAGCCATTAGCATTTGTATCATCAATAAACTCTGCATACTTCAATTGTGGGGTTGTTGCATCATAATAAGTTATATATATATCATCTTCTGTTGTGTCTCCACCTCTTCCAGTTGCATCAACAGCACTTATTGAAGTATATTGTCCAATAGTTGCTACTGATGAATCGATTGTTACTGAAGCCCAAGTTCCCCCACCATCAGTTGAGTAAGCAAACTCCAAGTCAAAGCCTGTTGCATCATAATAGCTGATATAAAGTTTATCTTGAGCAGGATTCGCAGCATCGAATATTACTGCAAGAGACGAATATTGACCCATATCAGCTGTATTATCTACACTTGCAGTAATCCAATCTGCATCGAGAGCATATCCATTTCCACCTACTGCATCATCAATAAACTCTGCATACTTTAATTGAGTGTTTGTTACATCATAATAGCATATATATATATCATCTTCTGGATCACTATCAGTTCTTGCATCTGAAACCGCTTCAATAGAAGTATATTGACCAACGTTTCCTACTGAATCGATAGTTACAGAAGCCCAAGAACTAGCGCCATCGTTTGAATATGCAAATTTGAGATCATCAGTTGTGTCATCATAGTAACTAATATATACTTCATCAGTTGTTTCTCCTCCACCTCCATCTATTACAGCAATGGAGCAATATTTGCCAACATCTGCACTGTTATCCACTGTTGTTGCTGTTGCTAACCATGTTGAACCAGCATCTGTTGATTTCTGAAGCATCAAATCAGTATTATTTGCATCATAATAGCTGATGTAAATAGTATCAGTAGCTCTATCAACTATAGCTATCGAAATATTCATCTCAATCGCAGCATAATCTCCGACATCCTCTAGAGTCTTCCTGCTCCATGTTGAACCGCTATCATCTGACGAGGCAAATTTCAATTCACCATTAGCGTAGTCGTAGTATGCAATGTAGATGTCCGTGCCGTTGACTGCTATTGATGTGTGTTCACCAACGTCGTTACTTGAATCAACGACATTATTTATAAGTCCATTTCCATTGAGTGTGATATTATAAGGATTCTCATCACCATCATCATTGATTATACTAATGTCAGCGGTAGGCGCTCCTGTTGATGATGGAGTATATACAATAGTGAAGTATGTGCTGTCGCCAGCTACGATTGGTGATGATGGCTGACTAATTGAAAAATCTGCAGAGTCTGCTCCAGCTATAGCTACTTTTGGCGTACCTGATAATGTAAGATCGATATTCCCTAAATTTTCAATAGTAAACACAACAGCAGGGCTTGAAGAACCAACAGCTACATTCCCAAAATCGTAAGCACCGCCATCTGCAATATCGCTCTCCTGCTTGACATTCATCTCAGGTAGACCTGTGCCGTTTCCATTGAGTGTGATATTATAAGGATTCTCATCACCATCATCATTGATTATACTAATGTCAGCGGTAGGCGCTCCTGTTGATGATGGAGTATATACAATAGTGAAGTATGTGCTGTCGCCAGCCACAATTGGTGATGATGGCTGACTAATCGAAAAATCTGCCGAGTCTGCTCCAGCTATAGCTACTTTTGGCGTACCTGATAATGTAAGATCGGCATTCCCTAAATTTTCAATAGTAAACACAACAGCAGGGCTTGAAGACCCAACAGCTACATTCCCAAAGTCATATGCTCCGCCATCTGCAATATCGCTCTCCTGCTTGATGTTTATCTCATTCACTCCTGTTCCAGTTCCTGATATAGTAAATGTATAATTCCCTTCATCACCATCGTCATTAACTATTACTACAGTTGCTGTCTTGACGCCACTTGATGTAGGTGAAAAAGTAATATCAAAAGTTGTAGTATCATTTCCCCCGCCAGATTCCGTGAGTATCATATCCGTTAAACTTGTATCCAAGTTAAACTCACTTGCATTGGTTCCACTTATTGTAATGCTTGCAATATTCAATACGGCGCCACCTGTATTTTCTATGTTAAAAGAAGTTGCGGCGCTTGACGCTCCTACGTTCACAATACCAAATCCAGAGTATGCTCCTCCATCTGGTATATTAGTTGGGCCAGGTTCAAAAATATTTATTTCAGGCACAGCGCCTGTGCCGCTTACTGTAAAATTATATGGATTTTCGTCGCTATCATCATTTACTATAGTAATATTTGCTGTTCTATCTGGGGGTGATGATGTTGATGGTGTAAAAGTCATTGAGAATGTTGAGCTGCTGCCTGAACTTATTGTTGATGAGGGATTACCAACTATCGAAAATTCAGATGGATTGTCTGATTCGACACTTGTTATATTGAGGACTGCATTTCCAGTATTTTGTATAGTGAAATAATGTACAGATCCAGTTGTGCCAACAGGCACATTGCCAAAACCTGCTGCATAGGAACCTCCATCTGTAATATTGTTGCTGCCAGAGTCCTGCAGATTTATTTCAGGAGCTCCTATACCGACGCCATATATATCGAATGTATAGGGATTTTCATCATTATCATCACTTTGTATGGTTACAGTTGCTGTGAGAGTTCCTGCTGATGATGGATCAAATTCTATAGTAAAAGTTTCACTTGAATTTGCACCTATAGAAGCTGCAGGTTGAGAGGTTACAGTAAAATCACTAACTGTTATGTCAACTATAGGGGAGCCGGATAATGTTAATGTAGCATCGCCTAGGTTTTGTATTGTAAATGTTACTGTTGATGTACCGGAAGCAACGCTTGTATCAGCAAATCCATCATATTCGCCTCCATTTAAAACATTAGCTGTATCTGGTGTAACTCCTGCAATTACGTTAATCTCAGGTTCGGGTGTTGGAGTTGCATTTCCTGAAATTGTAAAATCATACGATGCCTCATCCGGATCATTACTTAGGATTGTAACAGTTGCTGTATGATAATCAGCAACAGTTGGGCTGTATGTTATAGTAAATGTAGTTGTATCATTAGGACTAATATCGTTTGATGTACTTGTTGTATCCAACGAAAACATAGCTGCATCAGTTCCGCTAATTGTAATATCCGGGGTAGTATCGTCATTGGTATCAATATCTAAATCAGCATCTCCTAAACTTTCAATTGTTATTGTAACTGGTGAGGTGGAAACACCTTCTTCAACGCTTCCAAAGTGTAGAATCCCGCTTCCTGATAGTAAATTGTTCTTATATGAATCTTTCACATTTATATCTGCTACAGTTGTTACGCCTAGTCCGTCGAGTGAGATAGTAAAGGGACTTTCGTCTGTATCGTTGTTATCGATAGATAATGTAGCTGTTTTAATACCTGTTGATGTGGGCGAAAAAGATAGATTAAAGTCCATACTGCTATTTGATGCTATTGCCGCAGGATATGTAGCGCTATGAGAGAATTCATCAGCATTAGCGCCTGATATTTCTATTGAATTTATATCCAGATCAACACCGCCAGTGTTTTCGATTGTAAATGGCACTGTATTACTGGTTTGTCCTATAACAACACTGCTAAAATGACAGCTAGCTGATCCTGAATATATACGTGTGCCTGATCTCTTTATTACTATCTGTGGTTCTGTAACATTACTAACAGGAGCTGTTATTTTTTGAGGATCGTCACTACAGGCTAATAAAGCTGTAAAAAAGATTATTATGCTTAAAAAATATTTCTTATTCATTTTAAAACTCCGGTTTTTATTTTATTATCTGGCATCTTTTAGAAATTTTCTGCCCCAATTGATGAGTGTGCTGTACTTTCCCAAAGTTCCGGAACTTTTAATTTGTATGTATGACCACTTAAAGATAATAAATCATGTTGAGAAAGTCAAAAAAATACGCTTCGATTTTTTCACTATCTTAATGTTAGAATATTTATAATATAGCAGAATTAAATCAAGCAAAATTTCAATTATCAATATATACTTTACAGATGCAACTATAAACTTGTAAATGATACTTAACATAAAAATGAAAAGGAGTTGAAGAAAGGTAGGTATTATATCTAAGAATTAATGTATCAATAAAAGCAGTATCTTAAGAAGATTAGCCAGAAAGACTGATCGATTATAATATAAAAATAAAGTTCCTTGTATAGAGATATTCTATCTTGCAAAAAGGTCATCCAACTTAAATCTTAGTTATCAACAATATGAAACTGCATGAAATTTTTGGGAATTAAGAGTATTGTAATTTAGAACTTTTATAAGTGATATAATAATAAATATTCACTCATATAACAATTTAAAATAAGAAAAAACTGTTTTGGATATATTCTATTTTTTTGTTGCAGAAAAATTGGATGTTTTTTGAAAATGATAATCTACTTAACATTGCAATAAAATTATTTATCTTCCTTTGAAAATCGGTTTTCGTTTCTCTAGAAAGGCTTTAGCCGCCTCTGCAGCATCCTCTGTCTTTTTGATATCAACAACCATCCTATCAGCTTCAATCTGTCTTTGCTCACTTAATTCTTGATGCTCAAGAATTAAGTTAAATATTTTTTTTGTTCCTTTAATAGAGAGGGGTGACTTGTCACATAGAGTGTAAGCAATACCCATAACATACTCTTCCAGACCTTCCTTTGAAACTGTTTTGTTTACTAGTCCCATTTCAGCAGCTTCATCTGATGTAAATTCCTTAGCAAGAAATAAAAGTTCCTTTGCTTTTGCAAGACCTGCAATATTCATTACCCGCCTGGTCGCTTCAGCATTATATATGATGCCGAGGTTTACTGGAGGCAATCCCATTTTTACACCTGATGAAGCATAACGCAAATCGCATGCAAGAGAAATATCGATTCCAGCGCCAAAACAGTGCCCGTTTATCATTGCAATAACAGGGACATTAATTTCTGATATTGTTGTGGAAACGTCCATAACATAATTTGTTTTTTCATAATCATGTTCCTCAGAGCTTGAATCATCTTTAACAAAACCCTGAACATCAAAGCCTGCGCAAAACATTTTGTCGCCTGCGCCTCGTATAATGATTGTACGTATGCCGTCATTTTCCATATTTCTCAATATTTCACATATTGATTTTAGCATTTCAATATTAACAGCATTTCTTTTTTCCGGATTATTGAGAGAAATAATTCCGATATGATCAATACGGTTCTCCAGCACCTGTTTATTTGTCATTTTTATTTCCTATAAATTTTCGCTATGAATTTTTCTTATTAAAGAAGGATGGCATATTGATTTGCTAATATATACCTTTTAGTTTTTACAATGTTAGTTGCGATATTTATTGAACTGTTTTCAGGCAAAGCTATTATATAGAAATTAAATTGTCAAGATAATGTTCAGTTATTTAAGAATTTATCGCTTGAATAACAGCGCATACATGTAAATTCTGATTGACAAAGCTCTTGTAAAATTGATAAAGAATAACATTCTACATCAATTTGAGGGGGATTCTCCCTATATAAACTAAATAACTTTTTGTAGGTGTTTTATGAATAAGATCGCAAAGATATGTTTTATCGTTTCCGGTATTCTCTTGGTTATTGATTCAATTT
>JAXHTB010000091.1:0-11607 GCA_034190185.1 Spirochaetota bacterium
AAATACGATTGTCTAATTATAAAAAATTTTATCTTAAGATTCGATGGGATAAAAAAATGGAAAGCTCAGAAAGAGATAATTCAATTTTTTTAGTTGACTTTTTTTCATTTTTTTTTACTGTAATTGATAATCAAGATCAATCCTAAATATATATATTCGAATCAACAACAGATGTTGTGTTTTATTAATTTTTTTTTCTGAATTTTTATGTTATCACAGCTTTTTATTGGGAGGATAAGTTATGATTAAAGAAATACTAGGCAGTAATGCTAGGAGATACCCAGAAAGAACTGCGATTGTTTATAAAGATAAAAGGTATACTTTTGAAGAATTAGATAATAGAACAAATAGATTAGCAAATGCATTGATCGATCTTGGATTAAAGAAGGGCGACTGGATAGCAATTGTAGCTGATGATTGCATAGAACATATCGAGATTTTTTGGGCAGGTGCAAAAACAGGTATAATTACAACAGGTTTAAATCCATCACTTTCTGAAAAAGACTATCTACATCATATAGGTAATGGGAAAGCTAGCGCTGTAGTATGTAGTAATAAATATAGAGATAAGATAGATTCTCAAAGATCAAAATTCGAGAATCTAAAAAATTATATTCTATTAGACGATCAAATAAAAGACTACAGAAATTATGAGGAATTGATCTTCTCATACCCTTCAAAAAAGCCGAATGTTCAAATTGATGACAATGACCTGCTTTACTTTGCAAATACAAGCGGTACTACAGGTTTATCTAAACAGGTAATGCATACCTACAAAAGTATATTTTCTACTACAATTATGGATCTAGATGCAATGAATTATGATATGAGAGCAGGCGGAGTTAACCTTGTTGCAGGACCGCTGTTTTGGGGATATATGATACCCCGGGTATCAGTTTTATGTTATCATATGGGTTGTACCCTTGTCCTTCCGGAAAACCTTTCACCACAAATTCTACTTCAATCGATAGAGGAGGGGAAGGTTACCAATATGGTCACAGGCACGGCATTCCTTCAGCAGATAATGGAGTATAAAGAAATAGATAAATACGACATTTCCAGTCTAAGGCAAATATTTATATTCGGATATTTCCCACCTGAGATCTGGCAGAAAGCTATAAAGATATTCGGAAATATTTTTGTACTGGCATACGGCTCTAGTGAATTTGGAATTATATCCTTCTTGCCACCAGAGGACTTTATCTTTGAAGGTCCTCAGAAAAAGGTAAACAGGGTGCGATCCTGCGGAAGAGAAGCTTTATGCGTAAAAGCAAGGGTGATAGATGATAATGGGGAAGACGTTGTCCCAGGAGAACTCGGCGAGGTAATTGCTAAGGGTGATGATATGATGAAGGGTTATTGGAATGCGCCTGAAGCTACTGCTGGGACTATTAAGGATGGTTATATTTACACAGGTGATATGGGCACCGTTGATGAAGATGGATATATATACCTTGCAGGCAGGAAAAAGGATACAATTACTACAGATGGCAAAACGATCCTGCCATTGGAAGTAGAGGAGATCATACTTCTGCATCCTAAAGTGAACGAAGTAACAGTTATCGGTATACCTGATGAAAGGCTTGGAGAAGCTGTAAAAGCTGTAGTCATAGCTGAACAGGAAGATATTACCTCTGATGAAATAATTGAGCTTTGCAAAGATAATCTCCCAGATTTCGCTGTGCCGGGGTCTGTCGATTTTGTGGATAGATTCCCCAAAACCGCTTCAGGTAGGGTACAGAGATTTAAATTGAGAGAACAGTATATTTAAGGTAATGAGTGTAGATATTATGATCATTGTATCTCTTTTACAACGATAATTAGGATCCTCAATTTATTAATTTCTGAAATCAATTGATTGTGATATATATCGTATTGGATACCAGGACTATGAGTAATCGATACATTATACCTGTGTATGCAGGAAATTACTTCCTATAAGAAAGGAGATCTCTGCATCCGCAAAAATTATATAGCTTTATTTTAAATTTCCCCACACTCAATTACCATACTCAAATCGATTTAAGATTACAAATTATTCACCCTTTTATAATATATTTTTTTTGACATTAGCCTACCTGTATGCTATCATATAGTATAAACTAACATTAGTTGATTATGTTTTGATGTTTTCATATCTGGAGTTGATCCGGAGAATAATCATATCTATTTTTATATTTCATTAAATCGCCTAAGTTAATTTGATTGAGATAATATATGAGAGTGATATCTGTTACAAATCATAAAGGTGGCGTGGGTAAAACCACCAGCACAGTCAATATTGCTGCCGCGCTAAATATGCTTGGAAAAAAAATTCTATTGATCGATCTTGATCCACAAGCTCAACTTACATATTCAGTCGGCATTAAAGATCATGAACAAAGGAATTCAATCTATGAATTCATAAAAGGTGATTTGAAATTTAATGAGGTAGTAATTAATCAGGACAATATAGACGTTATTCCTTCATCTTTAAATTTGTCTGGAGCAGATATTGAATTATCTTCGATTGCCGGAAGAGAGCGTTTGCTCTCTCATGCACTGAATGGGGTGGATGGTTATGATTTTATATTATTAGACTGTCCACCTTCGCTTGGACTCTTAACACTCAATGCACTCACAGCATCCAAAGAAATATTTATACCTATTCAACCTGAATTTTTAGCGCTGCAAGGCATGAGTAAACTGATTAGGTTTGTTGATGTAGTGATAGAGAGACTTAACAAAGATCTTCAGATTACTGGCATTATCATAACCCGATACAATAAAAGAAGGAAATTAAATAATGAAGTTATAGAAAAGATAAAGGAATATTTCGAGAATAAAATATTCAAAACTCCTATCCGTGAGAATATATCACTTGCTGAGGCTCCGAGTTTCGGTCAAAGTATTTTTCAGTATAATGCAAAGAGTCACGGTGCAGAGGATTATTTAAATTTAAGTAAAGAGATAATGGAAAGGGGGGAAATATGACAAAGAAAGATAGACTTGGATCAGATCCTTTGAGCTTTGTAAAAGACACAAAGGAAGATAATGATAACAACAGAAGTGGAGAAGCTCAAAACCAGGAGCCTGTTGTCGGCGTATTAACCGAAAACGAACCAAGTGACACTGCTTTGCCGGTTGAAAATAATGCGGATGAGATTTTAGAGTTGACAGATTTAAAAATTGTAATCAATATTGTAAATTCGAATAATATATCAATATCATTAGTCGGATTTATGACAATATATAATATTGAAGAGATCAGAAATTCTATAATTAAATATTTTAATAAATATAATGTAATTGATATAATTCTGACCCATATTACTAAGATAGACACATCAGGATTTCAATTGATTCTTGCTATAAGAAAACAAGCGGAAAACAACGGCAAGATCATAAAATTAATAAATCCTAGTGATGAGGTTAATAGGATATTCAGTTTGTATGGTGAAGATTTATAATATATCAATAAAGATATTTTAGTTATTCTATGAAACCACCCATTTTTGGTATTCAGTACACCCCGGAAGGATCCTTGTGTTTGCCAGCATTTAGCATATTCAAGGTTAAAGTTACTCTGTTAAAAAATGAGTCTGTTTCTTCAGATAAGATCAAGGTAAATATACGCACTAATCTTGGACATGCAGATAGAATTAGAGATCAGATAATTCAAAGGGTCGAGAAAGGTTTTGCTCATGAGTGGGACTTCCATGATATACCATTGCGATATAATTCTCAAAGTGATGATTATAGTTTAGATTATATTCTAGACCAGGTTGGATATTTTGAATGGAAATTGTGGGTTGGAAGCATAAGCGCCAGTGATCCATGGATTTTTTGGGCTTCCGGAAATAATCATGGAATAAGTGTTTTCCCTGCATCATGTAATAAAAACAATTCTATTTATTGCGTCTTCCTGCGTCAATTTAATGAAAATAAAACAAAATCGATAAGCAGTGATCTATCCCTCCAGGAAAAAATAGATTATCTTGAAGAAAATCGATGTACTGTTATTCAACCCTCTGGCACATTTGAAGAATTTAAAGAGGAACTTCCGTTTATTATAAATAAACTTGGAATGAAAATAATTCATTTTCTTCCATTAAATCCTGTCCCTCAAACCTATGGCAGGATGGGGAAGTATGGCAGTCCATATGCAAGCCTTGACTTTTTTGCGGTAGATCCTGTTTATGCTTACTTCGATCGCTTTAGAACAACTGAAGAGCAGTTTATCGACTTGACTTCGACTATTCATTATTTGGATGGAAGAGTGATACTTGATATGGCTGTAAATCATACTGGATGGGCGTCCAAGATCTCAGCTGTTCATAGTGATTGGCAGGTTAGGAAATCTGATGGTGAATTTATTTCTCCAGGAGTTTGGGGTGTTGTATGGGGAGACCTTGTTGAATTGGATCATACAAAAAAGGAACTGTGGAGCTATTTAGCAAAGATGTTTATAATCTGGTGTGAACGGGGAGTGGATGGTTTCCGTTTAGATGCAGGTTATTTAGTTCCTTTACCAACATGGCAATATGTTATTGCTAAGGTACGTGAAAAATATCCTGACACATTTTTTCTACTTGAAGGACTTGGCGGGGCTATTGAGATCACAAAGGATCTACTTACAAAAGGTATGATGAACCTTGCCTATAGTGAACTATTCCAGAACTATACAAAAGAGCAGATTGAAAACTATCTCCATTACTCCAGCGAGGTAAGCATAAAGCAGGGTATCATGGTTCATTATGCTGAGACACATGATAATAACAGACTTGCTCTTAAAGGAAAAGAATACACTTTAATGCGCCTATGTCTTAGCGCGTTTACTAGCGTTCATGGATATTGGGGATTCGCAAACGGAGTCGAATGGCTTGCAAAAGAAAATATTGATGTTCACTCCTCAGGTGCTCTAAATTGGGGAGCAAGGAATAATCTTGTAGAAGAGATATCAAGTATAAATAAGATCATAAATGAGAATCCATGCTTCTGGAAAAATGACAGCTTACAAATTATAAAGACAGAATGGAAGGATATCTGTACTTTTTATAGGTTTGATGAAGATAGAAATAATTTCATTCTGATATTAATAAATATTGACTGTGAAAATTCAGCATCTATAGATTTATCTATTAAAGACCTTGGCATTAAATTACCTTTTCAATACCCAATAGATGCTGTTGATCTTTTAACTGGAGAAACAATTAAGACAAATGGTTCTGCATTTAAATTTCAATTTAATAAGGGTCAGACCTATGTACTTCGTCTTCAGGATCAAAGAAATCCTTTTAAACTTATTCCTTTAAATATTGAGAAACATCAGGTTTCTGAGATCGATACATTTTATCGTATAATGCTTTATTACTTCGAACGATACGAAGTAGGGCAGATAGATCAGGAGTTATTACTATCATTCTGGATTCCCTATAGACACCTTATTGCATTTACTGCTTCAAACAGACTAGATGCTTTTTTGAATAGAGATTTTAAAAATGATATATTAGATTTTAACCAGGACTTATTAGAGGAACACTCAGATATTTGGAATTTTACAGATAAAAAAAAAGACTTTATTATCGAATCGCATAAATGGTTAATTACATCTTCATCGCTTCAGGCAACGGTTTACCTAGATAATAAAAAAATTGAATCGGTATATGGAGATGATGGTACTGATTGGGCTTTATTCCCGCCTATAAAGGATCATAAGAGGTCAATGCTTACCTTTCATTGGATAGATATTTGCGATGGGAAAATGAACCGGCGATGGGAAAATGCCTATTATCCTGTTTATTCTTTACCAGATTTCAATAATTTTCTTAGGGAATGTAAAGATTTTCATTTCAGATTAACTCAGGATGATATTCTTAAAGAGTGGATGTGTGTTATTCTCTCAAATGGGAGGGGTTCAATTCTTAAAATGCCCCTTGGATTCGATTATGTTCACAGTAAATATGACGCTCTTTTAATGGCAAATTTTTCTTCCGAATTTCCAGAAGACAGGATTGTTCTGGCAAAATATTCTAAGGAAAGGATTGAGGCGGATGGAAAATTTTATGATCTTGATGCCGGAAGTTGTGTTAAATTCTCCCGTTACCCTGTACCATCCTGGCGTTTTGAGATAGATGATGGAGATACTCATTTTGTACTCACAAAACGCATACATCTAGTATATCAGGAGAATACAACGCTAATTGAATACAGGTGCTTAGAAGCTAGTAAAAGTATTTCTATTCAGGTTGTATTTTTTTTGGAGTGGCGTTCCTATCATGAAAACTCTAAGGCATCAGAATTAGAAGAGAATTGGAAGGAACCTTTTAATAAAGCTAACAAAGGTATTGGATTTGACTTCCATCCATATAATGATCATAGACTTTGTGTAAGATCAGATCGAGGAGAATTTGTGATAGATCCTCATTGGTCTTATAACATCGAGCATCCGATAGATGCCACCAGAGCCCACGATAGATTCGGTGATGCTTATAGTCCAGGACGTTTTTTTGAAACCCTCAAAGAAGATGAAGCAATTGAATTCATATTAACTACAGAAGAAAATTTTGATCAAAAGAAATTCGGACAAGCTGTTTCTGAAGAAAGCAAGCGGCAATCTACATTATTAAAAAAACTCCCAAGACCGTTAAGGGAGGATCCTGTTGCAATAACACTTATTAAGGCTCTTGACCAATTTCTTGTTAAAAGAGGTGATGGTTACACAATAATTGCAGGATACCCATGGTTCCTCGATTGGGGCAGGGATACCCTGATTTGCGTGCCCGGGCTCATCACCGCCGGATACACGAACGAGGTCGCAGGCATACTAACTAAGTTAGCTGAGTTTACTGATAATGGAATGGTTCCAAATACTATTTATGGAAATAGTCCTGGAAATTACGATACTTCCGATGCTCCGTTATGGTTTTTTGAAGCTATTCGTTGTTATCTTGAAGCTACTGAAGATTATGATTTTCTTAATAAACCGATAAAAAACAGTGGTGTAACTATAATATCTGTTCTTAAAGATATTATTGAGGCATATGCAAGGGGCACGGAAAATAATATTAGGCTGGATACAGAAACCGGACTTATCTTTTCTCCTGCTCACTTTACATGGATGGATACGCAATATCCTGCAGCTACACCTCGACAAGGATACCCAGTAGAGATACAGGGGCTATGGATAAACAGTTTGCGATTTCTTGCAGGCTTAACAGATAATAGTGATAGTAAACATTACAAACAGATAGCTGACAAAGCAGAAAAATCTCTCTGGGACCTGTTCTGGATGAACGATGGTAATTATTTTGCTGATGGAATTTGGACTGAAAAAGATGCAAGTCCAAAGGATTTCCCCAAGGATACTTCACTTCGACCAAACCAGTTGATGCTTTTATACTTCAACCTTGTGCCGCAGGTCAAAGCGCGATCTATGCTTTATGAGATACAAAAGCATCTTGTTATACCAGGTGCAATACGTTCGCTTGCAGACAGACCTTTAAAAGAACCTGCCCACATTATCAGCTCATACAATAATCCTGTAACAGATTTGTATCATCTATACCGCGGAACTTACGAAGGCGATGAGAATACATCCCGTAAAATAGCATATCATAACGGCACAGCATGGCTGTGGCTCTATCCCTATTTCGTTGAATCCTTTGCCTTTGCCAATGGAAATGACATCGATGCAGTAAGGAGAGCTCTATGTTTTTTAGCTCCATCTATTCAGCTTCTGCGTGAAGGCGCTGTCGGCAGTTTAGAAGAGATATGCGATGGCAATTACCCCCATACCCCTCGCGGATGTTTTGCGCAGGCATGGTCTGTTGCAGAACTCCTGAGAGTATACATTAAACTCCGATTAAGAGAAATTGATCTTTCTATATAATACTGTAATAAATCTACAAATGACAGTCAACTTGAATAAATTTATTCCTATGAACTGAATTATGCATTCCCCCCCAAAAAAGCTTCCTAAAAACAATTGACAAAACCATTTCATTTTGAAAAGTCTAATTGTTATGCTTCTTAAGCAATAGCTCCATCAATTAAATATTAAATCCGAAGTAAGTTCAAAGTGATTTCAGAGAATCCATGGTAAAGCAAAGGTAATAGTTCAGCCCCTATTAAAAAAAGGAACTAATTACCGCAAAGACGCAAAGTACGCGCCCAGAGTACAACGAAGAAGTGCCCTTGGGGTGCAAGGGAAAGATATTTTTTTCCTGGTGTTATTGCGAAAGGTCAAATGAATGATTTCTCCAAGACATTCATAGTTCATCGCCTTTTATAAAAGGCTGGATAGTTTTAAGTTGCCGTCTAATCAACGACAGAAAGACAATTGGCCATGAGTTTTAAGAATGGCTTTCCTCCTGTATAACCATTACTATTTCAACATTTTTCCCCTTAACATCTGTCGGTTCTTTTAGGGTAGCAAATTAATTTTGCATATTAAAAAAAAGATTATTAATTTTTTACTGTATATTGTATTATGTCCCCAATAAAAATATTGAAGGAATATTTTTTAGACCATGGAGAGACTTATCCAGTGGCAGCTTGATCTACTGAATTAACTACAAATCTACGAATATAGTAATAAAAATATATTTTTTGGTTGACAATTATACTTGTTTAAAAAAAATTATATCTATTATTCACATAGAAGTAAATCGTAGTAAGTATTGAATCTTTCAAACAGCGTTAATTATTTATATATTTAACAAGTATTTGGATTCAGGGATTCACACAGGGAACTTCAGAGAGAAGCTTTTTGTTCACAACGACTTGAGTATACGACACTTCTTTTGTAACCTTGGAACTCCTGAGTCCTTTTTTTTTGTTAAGCAGAAATAAAGAGCAATCCCAGCAAAGAGATAAAGGCGCAAAGAAAATACAGAAAAAGCAAATTGTGTTGTTATAATGCAAAATCCTTTGTTTCTTTGTGGTAAATAATATTTTTCTACATAAACATCATTTATAAGCCTAATCATACTTAATTCTTCAATCGTTAAACGGCGAAGCCGCCTATTTTTTACGGGGAAACAAAAACAATTATGAGTTCACAGCTAAATCAAAGCCAAAGCGCGGTAAAGATGTCCATAAATGATTTATCTTTGTCATTCGGTGGAGTGACAGTTCTTGACAACATTTCAATGGACATCCACGAAGGGGAACTGTTAGCCTTAATCGGTCCCAACGGCGCAGGCAAGACATCTATGCTTAATTGCATATCGGGTTTTTATCATCCGCAGAGGGGTGATATATTTTTTGAAAAAGAGAATATTAACAAACTTAATCCTGTAAAACGGTCAAAATTAGGCATATCTCGAACCTTTCAAAGCATTGAATTGTACAATGGAATGTCAGTTCTGGATAATTTGATGTCAGCCAGAGAAAATATGATGACCTACGGTATTATTGCAGCGGGATTATTTTTTGGGAAAGCCCGCAAACAGGAGATTGAACACCGCGAGATAATTGAAGACATTATCGATCTACTGGAATTGGAATCAATCAGAAAAGACCTTGTCGGTAGTCTAGCCTACGGACTTCGAAAAAGGGTTGATTTAGGACGCGCCTTGTGCAGCAAACCCAAACTACTCCTGTTAGATGAGCCAATGGCGGGAATGAACAGCGAAGAAAAAGAGGATATGGCTCGCTTTATTTTGGACATAAAAGAGTTATGGAACACCACCATGGTAATCATTGAACATGACATGAGTGTTGTTATGGATATATCCGAACGTATTATTATGCTGGATTTCGGACGTAAGATTATTGAAGGCATACCTGAGGATGTTAAGGATGACCCAAAGGTTATCAAGGCATACTTAGGTATGGAAGAAAAATAATATACAGGTTACTTTAGAAATGGAAGAACAAAAACAGATTATAGCAGATACCTTGCCAAAATTGCTTTTGCATCATTACCAAAGATTTGGAGACTCCAGGATTGCATTGAGAGAAAAAGACAGGGGAATCTGGATAAAATATACCTGGGCAGATTACTATTCAATAGTGCAAAAATTGACAATGGCCTTTGTTGAACTTGGACTTGAGAAAAATGACAAAGTCAGCATCATAGGGGAAAATAAGCCTCATGTATACTGGTACGAGCTTGCTTCACTGGTATGCGGCGCCCCAGTAGTTGGAATATTCTCGGATTGCACACCCCCGGAGATAAAATACTTTATCGATCATTCGGATTCTACTTTCATTGTATGTCAGGATCAGGAGCAGGTTGATAAGGTTCTTCAGATAAAAGATGAGCTGCCAAAGTTAAAAAAAGTTATTTATTGGGAAAAGAAAGGGATGTGGAGTTACGACGACCCTATTCTGATAACCATGGATGAAATGATGGAGATGGGCGGCAAAGGAGCCCAGGCGGAACCGGATTTATTTGAAAGGTTAATAAACCAGACCAAAGGTTCTGATGTGGCAGTCCTTTTCTATAGTTCCGGCACAACAGGTTTAGCAAAAGCCGCAGTTCAAACTCATGACAACATCATTATGATGACCGATTTTATGGATAGTCGATATCCGGTTCACGATGACGATGAAAGCGTATCCTTCCTTCCTATTGCCTGGATTGCTGAACAGATATTTAATGTATCCTACTCGCTTTACAAGGGATTCACTATGAATTTTCCGGAAAGACAGGAAACAGTTCAGGAAAATATACGGGAAGTAGGACCTCAAAATCTTCTATTAAGCCCGCGATTGTGGGAAGAGCATATAAGGACTATACGCGTTAAGATGGCCGATGCTGACTGGTTTAATCGATTCTGTTTTAATGTCAGCCTTAAAGTAGGTTACAAGATCGGCGATGCCAGGATGCGGGGATTAAGAGCCGGATTTATCTGGAAGTTTCTCTATCTCTTTGCTGATAAATTTATATTCCGCCCCTTAAGAGACAGATTGGGACTTGGAAGGATCAGGATAGCTAGAACAGCAGGCACAGCGATCAGTCCAGACGTCATCCGCTACTTTCATGCAATAGGTGTTCCTTTATTTCAACTTTACGGCAGCTCAGAATGCGGAATCGCAACAATGCACCCTGTTTCACAGATAAAGGCAGAGACATGCGGCACCCCGCTTTCTGAATACGATATCAAGGTAACAGAAGATAGTGAGATTATTGTGAAAAGTCCGTGCCTTTTCAAAGAATATTACAAAGCCCCTGACAAAACAACCCAAGCGATAAGGGGAGAATGGTACTATACCGGTGATTTCGGCAGGATAGACGATGATGGCCACCTGATCGTAATGGACCGTATGGAAGACCTGCAAAAAATTGCGGGGGATAAGGTTTTTTCCCCTCAATATGCTGAGATACGATTGCGTTTTTCTCCATATATAAAGGATGTACTGGTTATTGGCAGAGAGGATCATGATTATGCTGTTGCGCTTATAAATATTGATTATAATAATGTTGGGAACTGGGCAGAGGCAAATCGAATTGTATATACAACATTTATGGATTTGAGTCAGAAGGAAAGGGTAGTTGAACTCATAAAGAAAGAGATTAAGGAGATAAATAATTATCTGCCGGAATGGGCTATTATACAAAAATACATCAATCTTCACAAGGAATTTGACGCTGATGAAGCTGAACTTACGCGAACCCGT
>JAXHTB010000092.1:0-11562 GCA_034190185.1 Spirochaetota bacterium
TCATAAGTATTTACAATGTTTTTCCCATCAACCTCAATAGGATTAGCAAAAATTCCCAGAATTAAATATTCAACTCCAGAAGGAACATTAAAAAAAACAAAATTCCCATTACCATATTCTGCATCCATCTGAATTACATCATCAAAAATTGTTGCCTCAACATCTTTATGTTCTGTACAACTAAATAGGCATGGAGAAAAAAAAGTAATGATTATTAATAGATATATTTTCCAAAATGCATTATTTATCATATAGATTTTTTTCATTAAAATACCTCAATTATTTTTAGTTTAGAAAAATACCTTAATACCGGCACCAAAAGAAAATTGGGAAAGTGTATATTTCCTTTTAACCTTTTTCATATCCCCAGTAACGCCCTGGCTTTGATATTCATAACGTATTATTCTCTGTGGACAATAAGCATACCGTGATTCAACGAACATACTCAGTATGGAAGAAGGAAGAAAACTTGCTCCAAGTTTTACCCCTAAAGAAGTTACGGTTTTATCATACAATTCTTCTTCATTTTCATCGAAAAGGTGATTTTTCCTATAATCCTCAATGTGAACTATACCAAACAGTATTCCAGTATATGGAAGGATATATCGCCATGAAAAAGATGGAATATAATTTATACTTGCTTGACAAAAAAACATTTCATACCACCGTTCCTGTATAAAGGTAGAGCCAGTTGGTGAAGTAAGTGTCATATTATGCTTGGGTGATGCAAAACCGATTTCTCCAGCAATTGATATATGAGAGAATGTATGCCCAATAAACAGATAAAAAAATGGGCATAAATCAATATCGTTATGAAATGTATAAATAGTCATTATCCCAAATCCTATTTCAGTTCTATCCTTAATATTATCTTCTCTTAAAATCGGATTTAATTTTTCATGACTCTCTAATGAGATATTTACAATTTCATCATAATCGAGATATCCCTTCTTTACAGCTTTCACCCTATGTTCACCAACAGTAATCTTACTCTCTATAATCGGTGATTTTCCAATTACCAACCCATCAATATATATTTCAGCTCCAGTTGGGTTCGTTGATACAGATATCGTTCCCATTTCCTGACCAGTAATTACAGCTCCCATTGTTCTAACTGCCTGATTAGCCAAATTAAAAAGATTTGCTAAAGATGTTTTAATAATCCTAGCAGTTATAAGATTTGAAGATGTTATATCAACCGCTTTTAAAGAAACTATTAAATTTTCAGGATCGCCTGATATTGATCCAATTATTAAAATATCTGCTCTGGCCATTTTCCCTATACGAGAAGCATTACCTATATCTATTAAGCCAGTCTGCTCAAGTTCAAGTTCATTAAGTAATTTCTTGATCTGAGTCCTTTCTACAACATTTATCTCTTTTAATTCAACTAAGGATGTTGATATTGACTCAGGAACTGCATTAGAAAGATATTTTAATCCTTCTCCACCATAATTGGTAAAGTTCAATACTGCAACAGTCTTCTTAGTTTGAGCAATTGATGAATAAGAAAATATTATAAGTAAGAGAAGCAAGAAAAATAACTGTTTTAACATAAATCCCCCAGAATAATAAAAAGTATAGCTTATTTAGCATCTATGCTGTAAAGATATAACAGGGTAAAGATGTTTAATTCTATTTTTGATAAATTGAAGTCAAAATAGGAATAGATGTCAATATACTATTTTCTTTTCTAAACCAAAATAAATTATCTATTTGATTTAAAAACTTCCTTATTGTAAAGGAAAAAAATTTTTAAAAATAATTTATATATCTTTCTTAATATTTGTATTAAAAAAATATAAAATTAAGAGAAAATACTTGACAAAGGGATCATATCATCGTATTATTATAATAATACGATGATATAGGGAATTTTTTTCTATCTATTTTTATGAGAGATATCGATTTTAAAAAGGACAGCGGTATACTAAAAGCACTGGGACATCCGGTACGTTTAAGAATAGTAACAGGTCTTATCGTGCATGATGAATGCGATGTAAATACTATTGTGGCTGAACTTAAAATTCCTCAGTCTACAATATCTCAACATTTGAGTATCCTCAAAAATAGTGGAATTATCACCCCTCGGAAGGAGGGCGTAAGAACATGTTACAGTGTTGTAGAAAAAAGGGTTCGTGAGATAATCAGGATACTTGGAGAATAAATTTTTTACTTTATAAATCGTATTATCATAATAATACGATAATAAATTATATTGAAAAGTTAAAAGGAGGTTGTTATGGAAATAAAAATTACAAACGATGCAGAGAGAGAGCTTAAGCAAATAATCAGCAAATCAGATTATAATGATCCGACTTTCAAAATTGTCATTGCTGGAGTTGGTTGAGGCGGTCCAAAACTGGGATTAACTCTGGACGAGTTAAGAGACTATGATGAAAATCTATTAAATATAAATGATATAAATATTTCAATAGATGAAAATGTAGCAAGATTTGTCACAGGAGAAATACCGATAGTAATTGATTATAAAACAACTCCTCAGGGCAAAGGCTTTATGATCGACAGCGGATTACACTGCTAACAGGGAGGATCTATAGATAATGAATTCTATTTATATATTTATTATTATTATATTCATCTGGTTTATTCTAAACAGATGGATATTGCCAAAACTCGGCATCTCAACCTGAATGAGAGACAGTTGTTCTCTGGAAGAGGATAAAAAAAATAATAATAAAAGATCTATACTTAAGTAAACATACAAAGGGTATTAGTTGTAGAGAGTATTAGAGATTGTATCTTTCAATTTGAAAAAGTAATTCAATTATTCGAATTACTGTATGAGCTCTGCATACTTTCTCAACTATAATCCTGATAATATTCAATTTTTTGAATAAAAAAATTCAGCTACTATCCCCCTTTTAATGTGGGGGATAGTAGCCACTAACTTATTTTATGCTTAAATTATATTTTAACATTTTCTATATTGTAAATGGAAGCATGAAATTATGAAAAGCAATATTTATAGAAAGGAATTCTTAAAGTTAGGCGCTGCTGGAGTTGGCGCTATCGGAGTACCCACCTTTGCACTTCCAACTGTTGTAAAGGGAGCATCTTAAAGTAAACTTGCAACACTTATCGATATAAGAAAATCTATAGGATGTGAAGAATCTGTATATGCCTGCAATGAAACAAATGCCATAACAGCTTTCCAAATATATTTCTTCCCCTTCTTGAAAATAAAATAATCAACAATAGGATTGTGATACCTACCTGGCTTAGCACAACCTGACTAATTGTTTTCTTAAGAATTGGTCTTCCCCTCTTCAACTTCTTATGTTTATAGAATCGCCACTCTGCTCTGTCTTGTTTATAAAACCAAAATATGATGCTATCTGCTTTTTCGTTTCAAACCTCTCAATATTTCCTCAAAGCTCTGAAGTTATAATAATAGAGGTTAGCTCTCCTACACATGGTATCTGCAACAACTTCTTTATCGTTTCTCTGTTCTCATCATTTGAAAGTGGCATCTCCCTTAATTCATATTCAATCTCCTTAATATCTTGATCAAGCTCGTTTATATATCTAATCGCCTTCTCAGCCTTTAATTTGCAAATATTCGACTTCTCGTAATTAACAAGTTCATCTCTCTTTAACATGTTATCAAGATCCTTTCTGCCTATTAGTATTCCTTGTCTCTCATATCTTTTTCTTGTTCTACTCCAATTTAAAACAATTGCAGATAGATTTGAGTTTTCAGGAAAATTCGCCTTGACCTAATATCGATTTTAACTTATACGAAAATCTGCACGAGAATTACTTAAAATAATTTCCTATCAAACTAAACCATTTTTTATGACCATGTCAATGTAATAAGCTGGGAAGATAATTGATGAAGTGCGGGATATGATGCGATTGCACCACTATTCAATTCATACTGAATGGATATTTTGAGAATAGATAAAAAAATACATTATGTACTATGGAATTAATTCATGCAATAATTTGGAGTATTGATAATGAAAAATGCTATAGAAAAAGATATTAAGTCAAGAATTGAACGATTTCAGGAATCAATGTCTAAACAAGGTATTGAAGTTGTATTTATTCTTCAGAAGGCTGATCTATTCTATTTCTCTGGTACTGTACAATCTGCTGTATTATGTATACCAGTGGAAGGGCACGCAATATTACTTGTAAAAAAAAGTTACAATAGAGCTCGTGAAGAGTCACCTATAGACAACATTATACCTTTCTCTTCGTACAAAGAGCTGCCTGCGCTTTTGAAGGAATACAATATTACAAATTTTGAAACAATTGGTATGGAGCTTGATGTTATACCTGCGTCTATCTTTATATCCTTTAAGAAGATATTCCCCAAGTCCATTATCAAGGATATATCCAATCCTGTAAGATATACACGGATGAAAAAGTCATCTTTTGAGATTGAGAATATTCGTAAAGCCGGCAGGATAGCAGACACTATACTTAAGGAGACTAAATTTGCAATAAAAGCTGGACAGACTGAAGTGCAACTGGCATCAGCTATTCTGAACATAGCATATAATGCAGGTTCCGAGGGGCCTGCATTGACTCGGGAGTGGAATCCAGGCGCATTTGTTCTTCCGCTTATTATGTCAGGAGAAAATGCTGCCATGCCATCTTTCTCTGATGCCCCGCTTAGTGGAAAAGGAATAACCAACTTTGTTCCTATTGGACCTTCGAATAATAAGATAAAGGAAAACGAGTCTATTATTGTCGATATTGGAGTAACATACAACAGCTATCAGGTTGATGTAACAAGAATTTTTTCTATTGGTAAGCTGCCGCCATCCTTGATAAAGGGGTATGAAGCAGCATTAAAAATAGAGAAAAGAGTAAAAAATGAGTTGATTCCCGGAAAAATATGCTCGGATATCTATTCCATAGCTCTTGAGATGGCGAAGGATCTTGGATTTGAAGAAAATTTCATGGGATACGGAAGCGATCAAGCCAAATTTTTGGGGCATGGATTAGGGATTGAGATGAATGAGCTGCCGGTTCTTGCAAAGGGATTTGATATCCCTCTTGAAGAGGGCATGGTCATTGCAATTGAGCCAAAGTTTGTCTTTCCCGGAATTGGTGCAATTGGGATCGAAAATACATGGCTTATAACAAAAACTGGCCCGGAACTTATAATAACAACGAATAATGATATATGTATAGTTTAAAATCTGGGTAAATTCAAACTGTTTTCAAAAAATCAGTGCTTCATCCTTGTTAATCTGTGGGGGAAAACACGTTATTATATTTCTGAAAACAGTTTGAGCTTACAAATCTTAATAATTTCCTTATCTTTTTATATCTACATTTTTTTCAGCTATAAGATGGTAGTAATCAAGAATATGCCCATAAAGCGGCCCATATTTCCCTCTCTTTTTATCTTGAAAAATATAAACAAAATATAGTCTAACCTCATCTTTTACTTTTGCTGCGATTTGTGCTTTTAATTGTCGGTAGACATGAAAATATCTTGCTGATTTTGAGGTATCAGTCCATTTCCATTCACTGAGTTGTTCCCAATCCTTTCTGATAATTACAGTTCTAAGAGTTTTGCTATTTGCAACCATCTTTTTTAGAATACTCTCGGCTTTTGATTTTATCTTTTTCACATCTTTTCCGGAGTATTTATCCGGTTCCATAAAGGTATTTTTAGCTTTATCCTTTCGTTTTTTATCACTTCTGTTTAGTAAGCTATTAAGCTGTCCCTCTACTTCATCAATTTTTGCTTTTGATAATACATTATACTTTGAATTCTCTGCCCTAATCCTAGTTAACTCTTTTTTAGCATATTTAGCATTTCTTCTCTGAATCGGTAATCCTTTACTCATCCTTTGCTTAAATTGTTTAAATAGCCTTAATATCTTTTCAAATATTCTATTTTCACTCTCTTTTTTGTACTTAGAATATTCGACCAATGACCTTTCTAATGTCTTGAAATTATTTGAGCGTTCTAGGGTATCCTTACCTGGTGATCCTACTCCTTCATATTCTCTCATCAGAGCAGATATCTCATTATACAACTTTTGTTGATGAGCAAATTCTTTTATTGAGTATGTTCCATTATAAAAACTTGGTCTATTTGATCCATAATAGAATTCCTTAAATCGATTTTCCCATTCTTTAGCCGCACTTGCATTTTTTGCTTTATCATCTTTTGCCTTACTATCCCAAGCGGTCTTTTTCTTGCCAGAAGAACTAACATTTGTTTCCATTTGCGCTATCGCTGCCTTTGCTTTTTCAACCTCCGGATATGTGCCAGGATATTTTTTTTGGTTTTTTTCTATTTCCCTCCACGACCTTTTTGCTGTGTCTAAACAGGATTTCATTTTATTATAGTCACCCTTTTTCTTGTAATGCTCAAATCTCTTTGCTAGCCTATTAATATCCTTAACTGGTTTTCTCATATTATAGGGTAATTTATTAGATTTTGCAATTGCTAAAGGAGTATCATTTACTATATATGTAATTAGTGAAATCCCGCAAATCATATAAAGAGCTAATAACAACTTTATAAATTTCATATTAAACTCTCCTTTCATATTTTATAAATTATATTTCCTATAATATAGGATTTTAATGACTAAAAAAATCAATTAAAATATCTTCACATTTAAAGCAATAGATATATTTTATCATTAGTTAATTAATTAAACTTAAATTGTTGAGACATTTTTCCGAAATTGCTTATATTCTTCTCCTGTCCACTATTCTTAATCAAAGTATTAAGCATTTATGAAAAATTTTACATATTGATAATTTTTTCCTTGATTTTTGGCTAAACTATATTAAATTCGTTATCAAATAAAATTTCTTCTATCAGCAATCGTATAAGTCATTTGAAAATATCTTCAAGGGATAAAAAGGTAACTATATATTTTTACGCATCCGAATTTTGAACGTTTTTTATGAGTTTCTTTACCACTATCCATCAGGAAAAAGAGATTATATTATATTGCATCCGAAATTACGGTCTTTTTTTTAATACACAATATTATTTGATAACTGTTTTTCTTAAATAATAAAATGAATTCTGAGGTAAAGAAGGGATATAGGCTAAAAAGTGATAACAATTCTTTTCTTTATCCCTCGAATCCCTTACTGGAATGCGACATATCTTGCATTTTCACTAATAGAACTAACTTTTGCAAAAAAGTATATAATTAATTTCTAGTTTTTTAATTTCATCAAAGGCAGTAATTCTATTATCTGACAATGGTAATAATATTTGTCAGTATATATTGCAAATCCCTTATAATGTTGGTTGTTTAAAAAATTTTAAAATACAATTATTATTTGGGATATTTTTTAAATATTAGCTCCACTTTTGTTGCACCTCTAAGAAGTTGAATTTGAGCTTTTTTCTTAATATCCAATAAAGAAAGAAGTGTAACAATCAACTATAATTTACATGAAACTACTATAGGAGGAGGTAAAGGAAAATGACTAGACCATTAGATGGAATTCGTATTTTGGACTGGACCATTTTTCAACAGGGTCCAGTCGCAACGATGATGTTAGCAGAACTCGGTGCAGATGTTATCAAGATTGAACACCGTGTTGAAGGTGATCCAGCACGTGGTTTAATGAAGATGATTGGAGCCATGATTGGCGGAGATTCTGGTAGAAACCCTTATTATGAAAACAATAATAGAGGGAAAAGATGTATCACAATAGATGTTACTAAACCAGAAGGGAAAGAACTAATATACAAGCTTGTGGAAAAATCAGATGTCTTTGTTCACAATTTCCGAATGGGAGTTGACAAAAGACTTGGATTAGATTATGAAACCTTGAAAAAACATAACGAGAAACTGATTTACGCCCATGCATCTGGATGGGGTCCTAAAGGACCTGATGCAAACGATCCTTCAGCCGATTATACTGGTGTAGCTAGATCAGGTCTTATGAGTGTGGCTGGTGAACCTCATATGGATCCTCAAATGGTACAAGCTGGTGTCGGTGATCAGATGGGAGCAACAATGACTGCTTATGGCGTTTTAGCAGCATTACTAGCGCGAGAAAGACACGGCATCGGACAAAAGGTTGAAGTAGGATTATTCGGTTCCTTAATGCACCTTCTTGGACTTGCAGTTACAATGCGATGCATCTCTAAGCTACCTACTATGCGACTTGCTCGAACTCAAGCTGGAAACCCTCTATGGAATCATTATAAGTGCAAAGACGATAAATGGGTAGCGCTTGCACATCTGCAACCAGACAAATTCTGGAGTGGTTTCTGTAAATCAATGGGACTTGAACATTTGGAAAATGACCCTAAGTTTAAAGATATGAATACAAGAGGGGCTAACGCGCAAGAGTTAATCCAGATTCTTGATAAAACCTTTGCTACTCAAGATAGAGATCATTGGATGGATATTTTTAAAAATAATAATGTAATATATTCTAGACTAAATACTATTGCTGACTTAGAAGATGATCCTCAAGCAATAGAAAATGAATATATTACTGAATTCGATCATCCTACCTGGGGCAAGATCAGAGAGATGGGCTTCCCTGTTGTTTTCAGTGAAACCCCAAATAAGATAACTCGAGCAGCTCCTGAGTTTGGTGAGCACACAGAGGAGATACTTCAGGAAATACTCGGTACAAGCTGGGAAGATATTGCTAAACTGAAGGACACAGAGGTTATTTAAGCACTATTTTCAATATTATCAAATAGAGGAAGAGGACAGGAGTAATTACTGTCCCTTTCTTTATTTGTAATAAAAAAATTTAACCACTTCCAAATTATATAATCTTAAATTATTTACTTCTATCCTCCAGTCAAATCAGATGATAGATTTGTGCTTTTATGCTTAAGTATTTTCTATAATATATTTCAATTATAAAAATGATGGTTTATATATTATAAGTAAAGGTCTCTCAAGGCCCAATGAAACTGATATAATATTGCAACGGAGGTTTTAATGTCATATAAGACTATCTCCTTAGAAATGAAAGATCATACTGCGATTGTTAACATTCCCAGTCTTGATGATGACCAAACAAGTATTAAACAACTATCAGTTGAGCTTAACAACCTCTGCGAAGATCTCAATATGGATGAGAAAACTCGAGTTGTTATTATTACCGGTTCAGATGAAAAATCTTTTTCTTTAGGGAAAGACACTTTACAATCAGCATCAATTGCAAATAATAGTGATTCAATAAAATTATTTTCTATAGCAGAAGCTATTTCGAAACTCGATTGTCCAGTTATTGCTGCTATAAATGGAGATGCTATTGGCTTGGGGATGGAGTTAGCTCTTTCTTGCGATTTAAGAATAGCAGTAGAATCGGCACTATTTGGATTACCTCACGTTACAATCGGTCTTATACCATGGGATGGGGGAACACAACGATTATCTCGCTTAGTGGGAAAGGGAAAGGCTATGGAAATGATCATCACTGGTGAGATTATTGACACTCAAGAGGCGCTCCGAATCGGTCTGGTTAATAAGGTTTTTTCTATTGACAAACTAATGACAGAAACAATTGAAATTGCCAATAAAATGGCTTCAAGCGCTCCAATTGCCCTAAAGCATGTTAAAGAAGCGATATATAAGGGATTAGACCTTACCCTTGAACAGGGGCTTCGTTTAGAAGGCGATCTCTATTTTCTGTTACATACAACTAATGATCGCACTGAGGGTATTACATCCTTCCGTGAAAAAAGAACTCCAAAGTTTGAAGGCAGATAAGAGTCTTTAATGGCATTAAAATGAATAATTTCAGTACAATAATTTATGAAAAGAAAGAGAACATTGCATATGTGACTCTAAATCGCCCCAAAGTACTAAATATATACAATATTCAGATGAGAGATGATCTGTTCCAGGTTCTTAGCGCCATAAAAGAAGACTCCGAAGTCAGGGTTGTTATTTTCAATGGCGCAGGGGATAAAGCATTTTGTGCTGGAGCAGACCTTAGTGAATTTCTTACTGCACCCTCACCTATCAAAGCTCGTGAAGCTCGTTGGGCAAGAGATATTTGGGGACTTTTTCTTTCTGTTCCTCAGCCAATAATAGCTGCTCTTCATGGATATGTTTTAGGCTCTGGAATCGAAATAGCGCTATGTTGTGATATTAGGCTTGCTTCAGAAGATGTGCGGTTTGGTTTACCAGAACCAGGATTGGGGATAATCCCAGCTGCTGGTGGCACACAAACCCTGCCAAGGATTATTGGCAGGGGAAAATCTCTTGAAATGCTGTTTACAAACTCATGGATAAAAGGAGAAGAAGCCCTTAGAATTGGTCTTGTTGATCACATTGTTATTAAGGAAGAACTTCTGCAAACTGCTGAAACAAAAGCTAAAAAAATATCTTCCTTAAAACAGATTGCAGTAAGAAAAGCAAAAGAAGCAATTACAAGGGGTTTAGACTTAAATCTTCCAAATGGACTTTATCTTGAAAAAATGCTTGCAACTGAGGTTGCACTTATGACAAGATAGTCAAAAGGTAACCCAAAAAATATTTATAATTAGAATAATCGTTCGCATGTTTAAAGTTATAATCTTCTACATTTATATAATCATTTGGGGAATATAATATGAATACTACCGATTTTTTAACTATATCAAGCGCTATATGTCCTGATAGAACTCTTATGATTTTTGAGGACAGCAGGTTTACATTTACACAGCTAGCTGAGAGGACTAATAGGTTAGCAAATGCATTTAGTGAAATGGGTCTAAAAAAAGGCGATCGTGTCGGAATACTTCAGGTAAATTGCAGTCAATTCTTAGAGACCTATTTTGCAGTTGCTAAACTTGGAGCAATTTTCGTTCCGCTAAATTTCAGAGCTAAGTCTGATGAATTGATCTATATGTTAAATAATTCTAAGGCTAAAATCCTCCTTGTTGGAAGCAGGTATCTAGATATGGTGGACAAAATGATGCCTGACCTGTCATCTGTTGAAAAATGTATTTCAATCGATGAAAAAATTGAAGGTAAGCTATTCTATGATGATATAATAGAATCTGCATCTCCTGATGATGTTTTTACAGAGATTGGAGATGATGATGTTACAGTACTCATGTATACAGCAGGTACAACAGGCCGTCCAAAGGGTGTGCCATTAAGACATAGCGGTTTTTCTTCTTATGTTCTTGATAATGTGCAGCCTGCTGATCCGGATATTGCAGAAAGTAATCTGCTAACCGTACCTTTGTATCATGTAGCTGGTGTGCAAGCAATGATGGCAGCAGTCTACGGCGGAAGGACTCTAGTATTGATGAGGCAATTCGAAGTAAAAGAGTGGATGAAGACTGTTGAGAAGGAACAAGTTACACGAGCTATGCTGGTACCCACTATGCTAAAGAGGGTTGTTGATGACCCTGATTTTGAAAAATATAATCTTACCAGCCTTCAGATTCTAACTTATGGCGCAGCACCTATGCCATTTGAGGTTATTGAAAAGGCAATTCGCATTATGCCTTGGACAAGATTCATAAATGCCTTTGGGCAAACGGAAACCGCATCAACAATTACAATGCTGGGACCTGATGACCACATTATTGAAGGAACTGAAGAAGAACAGCAAAAAAGATTAAATAGA
>JAXHTB010000093.1:0-11554 GCA_034190185.1 Spirochaetota bacterium
AATACAAGCCACCAAAACCAGGATAAATGAGTTGAGGTGATCTATTACATACTCTATCCCCCAAGGTGGGTCCCAACCACCTAGATGGTAGTGAATTGCTCCATTGATTGCTTTATCTGCAACCAATCCTTATGGACGCTCAAAATTGATGATAGAGGATATTCTTCGCGATCTATATAAGGCTGATGAAACAATGAATATTGCTATTCTTCGTTATTTCAATCCGGTTGGAGCGCATAAAAGTGGAAAAATTGGCGAAGCTCCTAATGATATTCCTAACAACCTTATGCCTTACATTTCCCAGGTTGCAGTAGGTAAACTTAAACAGCTTTCAGTTTATGGAAACGACTACCCAACACCTGACGGTACAGGTATAAGGGATTATATTCATGTAGTTGATTTAGCTCTAGGACATCTTAAGGCGCTTGATAAACTTGCAACTAACTCTGGACTCGTTACATTTAATCTTGGCACAGGACGTGGGTATAGCGTGTTAGAGATGGTCACTGCTTTTGAAAAGGCATGCGGAAAAGAGATCCCCTATAGAATTGTTGGACGTCGTCCCGGAGATATTGCATCCTGTTATGCTGATCCTTCTCTTGCCAAGAAAGAACTAGATTGGTCAACTGAAAGGGATATTGATGCAATGTGCGCTGATATCTGGCGATGGCAGTCTAATAATCCCGATTGTTACGAATAATAATTAACATTTCAGAATGATAAGCATAGATAATCTATCAAAAAGCTACGGCCGTCAGTCGCTTCTAGAAGGTGTGAGTTTCAAGATAAATCCCAAAGAACGAGTTGGACTTGTGGGACGAAACGGTCATGGAAAGACAACACTTTTTCGCCTTATTATAGGTGAAGAGTTCCCTGATGATGGGAATATAAATATTCCTAAAAATTATCAAATCGGATATATACAACAGAATCTTGATCTCTCTGAGGATACTGTTCTTAAAGTGGCATCAAAGGGCCTTCCTGATGATGAAAATGACAATCTCTGGAAGGTAGAAAAGGTACTATCTGGACTAGGTTTTTCATCTTTGGATATGCAGCGTCATCCTGAAGAGTTCTCAGGAGGATTTCAGGTGCGCATGAATCTTGCAAAAACGCTGGTGTCACAACCAGATATGCTTCTTCTTGATGAGCCTACCAATTATCTCGACATTACATCGATTCGCTGGATAGAGCGTTTTTTAATTAACTGGCCTTCTGAGCTAATGCTGATTACTCATGATAGAAGCTTTATGGATAAGATAGTAACTCATACTATAGGTATTCATCGAAGAAAGGTGCGGAAAATTACTGGAAATACAGAGAAACTCTATATTCAGATTGCCCATGAAGAGGAGATTTACGAGAAAACACGAGTAAATGATGAACGACGTAAAAAGGAGGTTGAACAGTTTATTAATCGTTTTAGAGCTAAAGCCAGATTAGCAAATCTTGTTCAATCAAGAATAAAGACCCTTGAGAAGATGAAAAAAAGCGAAAGGCTTAGTCACATCAAAACATTAGATTTTTCTTTTCAGTGCAAACCATTTTCTGGAAAAAGCGTTTTAAGAGCTTCTGATGTTTCATTCTCATATAATCCTGAAGTTTCTCTAATTAAAGATTTTAATATCATAATCGGTGCGAATGACAGAGTATGTGTAATCGGGAAGAATGGAGCTGGTAAGTCTACTCTCCTTAGATTATTAGGTGGTGAGTTGAAATCAAACAGAGGTGAAGTAGAATATAACAGTGGTGTAATTATGGGATTCTTTGAGCAAGGGAATATTAGCACCTTAGTAGATACAAGAACAATTGAGGAAGAGATACTAAATTCAAATGAGGCTGTTGATAGACAGATGGCTCGTGATATTTGCGGTGCTATGATGTTTGAAGGTGATGATGCTCTGAAGAAGATCAGAATTATTTCGGGTGGCGAGAAGAGCAGGGTCATGCTTGGTAAACTTCTGGTTAAGCCTACAAATCTTCTTATACTTGATGAACCTACAAATCATCTCGATATGGAATCCTGTGATGCATTACTTGCTGCAATAGACAGTTATGAAGGAGCTGTAATAATTGTTACACATAATGAGATGTTTCTTCATGCTCTTGCTCAGAGACTTATTGTATTTAAAAAGGATCAAATAAGTGTATTTGAAGGTAGTTACCAACGGTTCCTCGATACTGAAGGCTGGGATGAAGAGATACCTTCATCATTAAAGGAGCAGAAGAATTTATCAGAGTCTGCTGCGGAGTATAATAAGTTTACAACAGTTCCGGACAAACTTAATAAAAAAGAGGCAAGACGCAGGCGCTCGGAGATTATCACTGAGCGTTCAAGGATTTGTAAACCTCTTGAACAAAGAATTGAAAGCATTGAGAATGAAATCATATCCTATGAAGATGAGTTACAGGTTCTCACTAATTCGATGCAGGATGCATCCGAAGCACAGGACGGAACACGAATATCAGAACTCTCACAGTCAATACATAAAAGCAGGTCATCAATTGATATACTTTTTAACGAACTTGAGGAGCTTCATCTAGAATATAATAAGCAAAACTCATTATTTGAAAAAAAATTGTCCCAATTGGAAGAATAACTTGATTACATTATATAATGTCCCAATGTGAAGGACTGTTATTATACCTTTCTGAAAACAGTGCCATGAAAGATTGCAAGAAGCTCATTCTCTTTTTTTACCTCCATTTTATAGACACCTGTTCTCTTTGTAGTGTGAATCAGCGTTGCCTCTGATGTTATTCTTTCGCCAACTTTAGCAGGCTTCATAAATGATCCGCTTACATCAAGGGCAAATGATGGTGAGTAGTCAGAGTTTGATGCTGCTGAAAAGGCAACATCAGCCAGACTAAACATTAGTCCTCCATGAGGGAGTCCAAGAAAGTTCAGCATAGATTCAGTTATAATCACTGAACATAAGGAATATCCCTGTTCTACTTTTTCAACTTTTATACCGAGAAGATTTGCATAAGGATCTTTTTGTAATTTCGAGTATAGTTCTTCCATTATTTCTCCTATGATAATTGCGTTATATTTTTAATTAAAGAGTGTAAAAACCAATGGATTATGTTATAAATTTTTCTGAGATATCTCTAACAATAATTCTTATCTTCTAATTCGGGGATTGGCATCTCTTCTACTCAAAACAACCTCATATTTTGGTCCATTTCTCAATTTATTGCTTTTATTTCTTGTTTTTCTACTTTAATCCTTAAATATCTTTATAAAAATTCATTTTTAATGAGTATTTCGATAAATATAAAAACGCTCAAAATTTTGATGCACAAATATATTATATTGATTTTTATTTATTATTGTTAGATAAATAGTTGCTGACTTAAAGGCTGGCTCTTAATATTGATCCACAGGAAGTTGAATTATTTGTAAAGTTTTGAGAATAGTATGAATATTATTAGCGGAGGAGGGACTCGAACCCCCCACACCACGGATATGAGCCGTGTGCTCTAACCTACTGAGCTACTCCGCCTTCATTAGCGCGGGCAGGATTTGAACCTGCGACCTTTGGGTTATGAGCCCAACGAGCTACCAGCTGCTCCACCGCGCGATCGTTTATTATAGAATTGCAGTATGAAGATATTGTCAACAATTTTTCTTTATATTTAAAGTTATTTTAGATAGTTGTAAAAATATCATCATTTTAAATTATTTTTGTTTACATCTAAATATACCTATACTTTGATATTATACAGTATTTATTAAAAACAATCGATTTTTCGATGTACATGCAGGATTAATTTAATTTTTGCATAAATATAACAATGTATTTGTTTCCTTTAGTATGAAAATAATATTGTTGTTAAGAAATTGATCAATGATAAATTAATATTATGAAATTTAGACTTATATATCCCAAATGGAAAAAGCTGAACAGACAAACTGAGTTTCACCTTCCTCCTCATGGGCCTATTGTATTTGCAGCTACTATTCCTGATGATATTGATATAGAATTCATTGATGAGAATATTGAGTCTATTAACTTCGATGATCCAGTAGATTTTGTGGGTATATCAATGATGTTAACAAGTCAGGTGAAGAGAGGATGGGAGATAGCTGATATTTACAGGGAAAGAAATATTAAGGTGATATTTGGTGGTATAGCTACAATGCTGCATTCTGATGAGTGTATGAATCATGCTGATTCCGTCTTCCTAGGTGAGGCTGAAGGCAGAATGGAGGAGGTGTTTTCAGACTTTGAGAACAATAATCTTAAAAAGTTGTACAATTATCTTAATGACTTCCCGCCAATAGAGACGGTTCCTACAGCACGAAGAGATAAACTAAAAACAGAATACTATAATTACAAGGGTGTTCAGATGGTTGATCTTGTTCATGCATCAAGAGGATGTAGATTTAACTGCTATCCCTGCTGTGTCAGCTTTCTTGGCGGAAGACAGTTCAGGACACGCCCTTTTGATAAAGTTGTTGAAGAGATCGAAAGTATAGATAATAATCGATTATTCATTGTGGACAATTCCCTTGCTCAGGATAAAGAATGGGAATTAGGTCTTTTTAGGGAAATGATCTCGCTTAAGAAAAAGTGGTGCTGTCACCCTATTGAGGACGATGATGAAGTGCTTGATCTTGCGGCTCAGGCTGGTGCATGGTATGTTTATCAGGCGATCTTCGATACATCTGATTATATTAAGAACAGAATAAATCGCTATCACGATCATGGCATTGGAGTAGAGGGTACTATTCTTCTGGGGCTTGACAATCATACTGAAGATTATATAATGAGACTTATCGATTTTCTTCTTGAAGTTGACCTGGATATGGCAGAGTTCACTGTATTAACACCCTTTCCACATACTAAGGCATTTAATGACTTATACAGTGAAAATAGAATTGTATCTTACAACTGGGATGATTATACTGCTGACAAGGTAGTGTATAGACCTAAACATATGTCACCCGAAAAGTTGGAAGAGATGTACCATTATGCCTGGGATTCATTTTATAAGGATGAACCACAAAACTATAAAATGTTTAAACTTTTGAAGAATGTAATAGAGAAAGAGAAAGCAGATAATACATACATTCCGAGAAGACGGGATCTAGCTTCCAGAAGGTTTGGGCAGTGAGATCAAACTGTTTGTATAAGATCGATTGTTAATATTCTTAATGTTTTTCAATATTTTGTTTAATAGTTTAATTTTTATAGATTTTTTTTACAGTGTGGATATCCTTTCCAGTTGTTTATATATCAATATCTTCATTTTTTTTAAGGATTTCAATAATCTCTGCAATCTTTTTTTCAGAATCATTTATGTGAAAACTACATGAACCAGCACCCTGATGTCCACCCCCATCATATTTAGCGGCAAGTGTGCCAAGGTTTATTTTACATTTTCTATTAAAAATATTTTGACCAAGGCTTAGGATAACTTTTTCTTTATTATCTTTGTCAAATCTTATTTTAACACTTACTATCGATTCCGGAAATATTGAGTAAATTAGAAATCGATTTCCTTTTGGCGCAATATTAAAACTTCTAAAATCTGTTATGGTAATTTTTTTATTAATTGTTGTATATTTCTCTATATGCTCTTTATATTTTTTATTTTGTTTAATAACTAGATTACATCTCTCCTGAACTTCTTTATTAGCCATTATTATATCAATATCATACTTTGCTAACATATTTATAAGTTTATTCCAGTACAATTCATCTGTTTTATTAATATTAGATATTGTTAAATATAACATTATATAAGGAAATCTTTCAGGATAGAGTATCTCTTCAATTGAGAAATCAGCAGAATCAATTTTATCAACTTCAGAAATTAGTTCATTGAAATCTCTGGAAAATTGATTTTTATAATATTCATAAATGATCCCTGCAGCAGATGGAGCTATTTTAAATGCACCATTAAAAGATTTATCAATCTGGTTTGAAATATGGTGATCAAACCATAATGAACAATTTTCAGCATATGGTAAATTAGCAATAATGTCGCCCTCTTTAATTTTGCTTGCTTCTATTTCCATCTCATATGGTTCTACCCATCTTACAGGCTCAGATATATTTAATATATCATAAAGCAGTACTGCGCAAACAATTCCATCAAAATCAGGCCGAGTTATAATTCTCATAAGTAATTTCTATTAGGTTATATTTTCAGGAATTTATCTGTTTAACTTTACTGTTTTTATATGCTATAGTCAAGCATCAAGTCTTAATTTAATTAATTTTTTTTTGTTTTTTCATGATTATATAGTTAAATTTAAAAAGAGTATAAAATATTTTACAATAATATCTATATTAACTATTTTTGTTAAGGAGTGATGCTATGAATAAATATTTGAGTATATTTATTATTCTATTAACATTTTTTATGCTTACTGAAGGCTGTGAAATCGAAAGTGATGATAACGATGAAATGAATATTACAATTACCCTAGATCAAATATCCTCTAGCTTACAGTGTGATGAGATATGGACTGAATCAGATGTAATACTGAGTATAAGCTCGCTTGAAGCAACATGTGCCTTTAATGTAACAGACGAGTTAGGTGTTGTTTGGCTTTATCCAGCAAGTTTAATTCTTGATTTTAAAAATATCAAAGGTAGGATAAAAAATATTGAAGTAGATATATATGACTATTGTGGACAAGGATGCACTACTGCATCGCTTTTTAATGATAATATTGAATTAGCATCTGATGGAAATGAAACTATTATGATGTTAGAAACACTCAATTTATCGACTGATTCTGAAGCAGATAAATTAGTTATTTCTTCATATGAGGGTAAGGTTTTAGAAATACGACTGACTAATTAATAATTTTTATAGTTCATAGGAAGATATTTTGTAAATATCTCAGATCTATTCTATCATTTATTATTTTAGTTTAGTGACTATTATTAAGTGATAGATTATGACATTGATGTTATTTATAAACATATAAGATCGATAAAAAAATGAGGTGATCTGGTGGTAGAAAAATATTATTGACTTTTTTCAATTAGGAGTTAAAATTGTCAAAATACTACAAATAATTATATAACAGATATCTAATGATCATTTCTGCAAATTATCTGTTATTACGTAAAAAAGAGTAGAAGCTTGTAGAAGAGTTATCACACCTAAAACATCAGGTTTGAGAACATTAATGAATAGGGATAATATATAATATTATTTTCGTTCTCAAGCTCAGAACCCTGCTTGATTTCGAGGTTTTCCTTATAAATAATGAAAAGATATGAATAAAAAAGATATTACTGCAAACATAGAAAGAGAGGTATTACGTTTAATTAGAGAAGCTTCCGGTTACATATCAGGAGAAAGTATAGCTGATGAATTGCATGTATCAAGATCAGCAGTTTGGAAGCATATTGGCAAACTTAGGAAAGATGGTTTCCGCATTAAAGCAAGTCCAAGGTTAGGATATCGCTTGGTATCTGTACCTGATAAGTTAATGCCTGTTTTGATAATGAATAATATCAGTACATCTTATATTGGTAAGGATATATATTACTATCCAAAGACTGAATCAACTAATTTTATAGCAAGTAGACTTGCAATGGAAGGGGCTGTAGAAGGAACTGTTGTTATTGCGGAAAAGCAGACAAAAGGGAGGGGAAGGTTAAATAGAAACTGGTTGTCACCAGCCTATAATAATATTCTTATGTCTATTATTCTCAGACCAGAACTGCATCCCTCTAAGTTATTCACATTAACTATGCTCTCCTCTTTAGCAACTGTTAAAGCAATAAAAAGAATTACAGGCATTGATTCTAAAATAAAATGGCCTAATGATGTTTATATTAACAATAAAAAGATTGGCGGTATATTAACAGAACTAAATGCTGAGATGGACAAAGTGAATTATATAGTTATAGGAATCGGTATTAATGTTAATTTTGATCCAAGAGTCTATCCGGAAATTAAGGATACTGCCACAAGTATTTCAAAGGAGGCAGGAAATAAAATTTCCAGATTGAAACTTGTTATATCAATTCTTGAAGAATTAGAACATGGTTATAATTTGCTGAAAAATGGAAAAATTGTACATATTCGTAATGAATGGAATTCCTGTTCACTTGTATTAGGTAAATCTGTAAAAATTATCTCTTTTGATTCTGAAGAAGAAGGTGTTGCAGAATCTGTTGATGATGATGGATGTCTTATTATCAGGGATGAGAATGGTAATAGAAAGTCATTTATTAGCGGTGATGTATCATTGAGGTTAAATGTATAAAAAATATATGGTAAATAATAGGCAGAATATCTAATTAAAATCTTCTTTTTTTTCTCATATCTTTTTAACCTGCTTTTATTTATTTACTTTCCTTTCTCAGATTTATCCAAATTTGAATATCTAAATAAAATTTCTTACTTCAATAGTATAAAGGATTTTAGATTAATATATTAATATAAGAAAATATGTATTGTACATACTATATTTTTCACTTGACAGTATATATCAATACTTACAATATATTCAAAATTTGGCCTATTTTACTTCTCTTAGCGCCCAAGTTTCATTGTTTTTCCTATTAAATCCAATCAAATTTGATTATTCATAAAAGAACTGGAGGTTATTATGTCTAAAATGAGTTTAGATTTATCAGGTAAAGTGGCTCTTATAACCGGAGGTAGTCGTGGAATTGGCAAGAGTGTTGCGATGGCGATGGCAGAGAAAGGCGCAAAGGTCGTTATTTGCGGACGGAAGCAGGAGAACCTTGATTTAGCAACTGATGAGTTTAGTAAAAATGGATTTGATATTATGGCAAAGGTTGCGCATGTAGGTAAATCTGATCAGATAGCAGATCTATTTCAGGCTGTGGATCAGAAATTTGGAAGACTCGACATTTTAGTCAACAATGTCGGTATGAGTATTTTTACTCCCTCAGTTGTTGAGATGGACGAAGGTTTATGGGATAAGATTATCGACTTGAATCTTAAAAGTGCATTTCTTACAAGTGTGCAAGCTGTAAAACTGATGAAGAAGAGTGGAAGCGGAAAGATTATCAATATTAGTTCAGTAGCAGCCAGGAAAGCGGCTCAGGGTATGGGAGTTTATAGCATTGCAAAGGCTGGATTAGAAATGCTCTCAAAAGTACTGGCTACTGAGCTTGTAAAGGATAAGATAAATGTAAATGTTGTAGCACCAGGTATGGTAAGAACAGAATTTAGCCAACCTTTCTGGAGTAATGATGATTTTTTAAAAGAGATAGTTAAACCGATACCGATGGGACGTATTGCTGAAATTGATGAAGTTGTGGGAGCTGTTCTGTTTTTAGCTTCAAGCCTTTCCGATTATATTACAGGCGAAGTTATTACTGTTGATGGTGGATCGATGGCATAATCGTCAATCTTAAGATGTTGATAATTAATTCTGTTAACTATTTAGTGAAATTAAATATTATTGAAAATTCGTTAGTTAGATGCTGTGACCCTATGTTTACAGAAGAATAAGTCCAGTTGATAAAGGAATCTTTTTAAGTTAATAAATGAGATTCCTTTATTCAAATATGATCACTCAAAATTGTTAAATATTGAAAGCGTTTATATTGTTATTTTTAGGAAATTCGAAACCAACCTAATAAAGGCTTCAGGATTTTCCTGCATAGGCATGTGCGTTGATTTAGGTATTTCCATCCAGTCTGCTTTTGGAATTATTCTACACATCTCGTCAGCTTCCTTACGTGTTAGGAAGCTGCTCTCCTCCCCGCGCAGTATCAAAGTTGGACAGGAAATGTTATGAAGAAAGGGACGAAGATCCTCTGCAATATATCCTGCGCCTTTAGACTGCTGCATCATTCGAGTATCGTACATAGGGATATATTTCTTATCCGGTCTTTGCACGAATCCGTGCTTTACAATATCACAACATGATTCTTCTGATAGATATGGATAGATAGTCCGGACAATGAAGACAATTTCATCTATGGAGTCAGCCACATGCGGCAGATTTTCCACAAGTTCCTGTAATGCTATAGATCCTTCTGTATTGCTTCCAGGACGCGCATCAATAAGAACAAGGCGTTCGACATTATTAGTGCAAGCCGTATATAATATTGCGTTTCTTCCTCCCATTGAGTGACCTATCAAGATTGGCTTAATTAAGTTTAAGATATTTATTATATTATAAATATCTGAATAATGATCGTCTATGGTATAGGATACATGTCTTGACCATTGACTTTCACCATGACCACGCTGATCAAGAGCTATTATTCGGAAATTCGTCCTAAACCTTTCTGCAAAATTATCCCATGTATGTGCATGAGAAAGGAATCCATGAAGTAGCACCATTGGATGTTGTTCATTATTTCCCCAGTCAATATAGTGAAGTTTAAGTCCATTAGTATCTAAATATTTATCCTTTGGATTTTGATAATCGGAACATTGGTTTTGTGGAAAGTGGGTATTCGATTTTTCTCTCATTACTTTTATTAAAGATTATGCAGAAAATTTATTTAAAAAACCACCGTACTTGACGGTGGTTTATACAATAGTTATCCTTAAACCAAATTAAATAGGAGTGAGATTAAATAATCAATTTAATTATCTAAAAAAATGAAAATCTATTTTCACATTTTTTGTGTAATATAATTTTCGATTTAATCTGATGAAGCTATCGGTTTGGCTTCCTGAAGCGGCATTTCTTTACCACAACATTCAGGATCTCCATCGCCTGCTTTTGTGCAGAGAATTTCAGTATTACAATTTTCACAACGATATCTCTTACCAAGCTTTCCCATATTTATTTACCTCCAAATATTATCTGCAAATATTATCTGCAAATTGCATATTATTATAAGATTATTTCTTTTGTTCCATAGGTTGACCACAGCATGTAATAGTTCCTTCACCTCCGCGGGTTACAATAAACTCTGTACCGCATTTTTTGCATTCGTATCTTTTTCCAACTTCATTAGCCATGTTATATTTTTTCTCCTTTATTTAGAATTTAATAAGTTCATACTGATTATCATTTAATCAAGGTTGCCCATACAGTTTTCGGAGATCTTTTTTTAATACTTTCCCCATCTGATTTCTTGGAAGTTCATCTACAAATATTACTGATTTTGGTTTTTTAAAGCTTGCAAGTTTATTTCTGCAATGCTCTATGATCTCTTCTTCTGTAGCGGTTTCCCCTTTCTTTAGTACAACTATTGCTTTTGGTTCCTGCCCCCATTCCGGATCTGGTACTCCGATAACAGCAGCCTCCTCAATTTTATCTAGGGATGTTATCGCATTTTCTACTTCACCAGGTGAGATGTTTTCTCCTCCTCTGATTATGAGGTCATCATCTCTGCCTGCGAGAAATATATAATCATCTTCATCCATCCAACCCTTGTCACTGGTTTTAAGCCATCCATCTGATGTAAGTACCTGATCAGTTTTTTCTTTATCTCCCCAATATCCAGACATTATTCGTGGACCTTTGGCAATGATTTCACCGATTTCGCCTCGTGGAACTTCATTTCCATCTGGATCAATTATCTTAACCTCGACATCAGGTAGAGGTTTTCCAATTGATGATTTTAATCTATTTAATCTT
>JAXHTB010000094.1:0-11484 GCA_034190185.1 Spirochaetota bacterium
CAGCTTCTTTGGTGAGAGATGTTCATATAGATAGATGGATAAGAGACAATATAGACCTGGAGCAGATAGACAAATTCTGGGCTGTTTATGATTCAACATTCAGAGCTATACGTATTTTCAAAAAAGTGATACAGTCGCAATCTTTCTCACTGATCAATATGCCAAGGAGATTGACAAAGAGATACCTGAAGACCTGTCTTATATAAAGGAAAATATTGATCTGAAACTTTTTAAAGGCAAATCTAAAGAGATTTTATTTCTTCCTTTTAAAGAATTTCCCAATACAGTTATTGTAGGTTTAGGGAAAAAAGATGAGATAACAAGAGAAACTCTACGATGTGTTGCAAGTCCTGTTGTAGATGTATGTAGAAAAAGAAATATTAAGTCAGTAAATATAGTTATGCCTCCTGTTGGAGTTGTTGATCCTTTGAGCATTTTAATTACATTGGCTGAAGGGATTTACCTTTCAAATTATGTTTTTGACAAGTATAAATCAAATGAGGAGAATTCAGTTGTTCCACTGGAGAGAGCTGATTTCTGTTATGAGAAAAGTAAAGCTGTTACAAAGCTTCTAAAAGAGATAGAAATAATTTCGGAAAACACTATCCTTTGTAGAAATATGATAAATGAAAACAGCGAGAAATGCAATCCTCAGGAGATGGTAAAAGAGGCAAGAAAAATTGCCAGGATGAAGAGTGTTAACTGCCAAGTTCTTGGAAAAAGAGATCTTGAGAAATTAAAGATGGGTTTACTGCTTGCTGTAAGTCAGGGGAGCAAATATCCTCCGCAGCTTGTAATTCTTGATTATAAGGGTGACCCGAACAGCAATAAAAAAGTGGCAATTGTCGGCAAGGGAATAACCTTTGATTCAGGAGGAATAAATCTTAAATCATCCGGACATATTGAGAATATGAAACAGGATATGTCAGGCGCTGCAGTATGCCTTTATACAATTAAAGCTGCTGCTGAGCTTAATATCAAAAAGAACATTGTAGCTATCCTTCCACTATGCGAGAATATGATCAGCAATACTTCATACAAGCCTGGAGAGGTTATAGTTGCTCATAATGGTAAAAGCGTTGAGATTGGGAATACAGATGCAGAAGGCCGTTTGATATTAGCAGATGCTATATCATTTACTGAGGAAACAATAAAACCGAATTATATAATCGATATTGCAACTCTGACCGGCGCTTGCCTTATATGTTTTGGCGAACAGATCGCAGGTATGTTGTCTAATAATGATAAGCTTGCAGAGCTAATCATTAAGGCAGGTGAGATGACCGGCGATAGGGTATGGCGGTTGCCTTTATTAAAAGAGTATAATGAGGATATGAAGTCTGATTTCGCTGATATAAGAAATGTATCTTCTAGCAGGAATGCCGGTACAATTATGGGGGCTGTATTCTTGAAAAGTTTTATAAAAAACACTCCATGGGCTCATATCGATATTGCAGGAACTGCATGGTTTTCAAAACAGAGAGATTACAGGCCAAAGTATGCAACTGGTTATGGAGTCAGATTATTTATTGAGATGTTGAATTGTATTGATGTATAAATTGACTGCTATAGGTAATAGTGCACAATACTAGAACATCCTGCTTTATGTCATTGAAGGAGTGGACTATACTATCTATAAATAATTAGGGAAACAATATCCTGTGACAAATCCATATAGAAAATTGCTGCAAAATGTAATCCTGCCTTTTTCAAAATATTTTAGACTGATCTTAATTCCATTGGTTCCTATCTACCTTCTACTTTTTAACTTGAAAAAAAAAATAGCAAGCAAAGCAACTAATTTAGATATTCCTGTATTATGTATTGGAAATATTACAACAGGCGGAAGTGGAAAGACTCCTGCAGTTATACTTGTTGCGCAATTGCTTCAAGAGGCCGGCTATAACCCTGCTATTGTAAGCAGGGGGTATCGTGGGAATTTATCAGCCAGGGGGGCGCTTGTTTCTGATGGAGTTAATATTTTATTAGATCCTGATGAGTCAGGTGATGAGCCAAATCTGCTCGCGATGAGGTTAAATAATATTCCAATATCTATAGGAAAAAATCGAAAAAAGGCGATACTAGAGCTACTCTTCAGGATCAACATCGATATAATTTTGATGGATGATGGATTTCAGAATAATTCTGTTCATAAGGATATATCGATTATAACTATTGATGCGTCAAATCCCTTTGGCAATGGATTAATATTGCCTGCTGGTGATCTTCGAGAGCCTAAGAATTCATTACGAGGAGCTGATATAGTACTAATTACAAAATTCGATCTTATTCCAGAAAAAGACATTTCAAATCTTGTTGAGAGAGTAAAAAGGCTATCTGGAAGGAATACAATTTTCATGTCAAAATATAATATCGATTTTATATATCAAATCAACCATAGGGAAATAAAAAGGTCGATCTCTTCTATTGCAGAAAAAAAGGTTTTACTCATTGCGGGTATTGCAAATACTAATGCATTCCTTAAAACAGTAAAGAGATATAATCCTTCTGATATCAGATTGATTGCGTATCCTGATCATTATAAATATAACCTGAATGATCTCAATTATTTTATTGCTCTGTCAGCAAAATATGATTTTGTTATAGTCACAGAGAAGGATTATGTAAAATTAAAGAGGTTCCGATTGAACGATAAATTTTATGCTCTTAGAATATCTATGATAATTGAAGAAGCTGATTATTTTAGGGAGTATCTGATGCAGTTAGTAAATAAAGTAGATATTGTTTAGTAAAATTTTATTTAAAAATTTTTGATTTGACATTTTTTATTACTATTCTATAAATAAATAGTTGAAACTTACTAATTTATTAGGAGTTAGTTATGAATTTAAAATCAAAATGCATTTTACCTGTTATTTTTAGCTGTTTTATTTTTCTTTCGTTTAATTATTTTTCATGTTCTCAAAATGAGATATCTCTGTTTGGAGATTCGAACAAATCCCCATTAAAGGGGAAAAATAGCAGCTCTGATGCATCATCGCTTCAGAATACATTCAGGGAAATATATGATCTTTATAAGGAAAGAGTAGTATCTATAAGCACTGAACAAACTGTAAAACAGCGTACACATCCCTTTTTCAATGATCCATTTTTTCGAGAATTTTTTGGACAACCAAGACCTAAGTCAAGAGAGCAGAAGAGAACAGGTCTTGGGACAGGATTTGTCCTTTCTGATGATGGATATATCTGTACAAACCATCATGTGATTGCCGGTGTGGATAAGGTAACTGTGAAGATCGGTGAAAAGGTATATACAGCCAAGGTCGTTGGTTCAGATGAGAGAACAGATATTGCCCTGTTAAAGATCAAATCTAAAGAAAAACTGAAGCCTGTGTTTTTGGGGAATTCAGATAATGTAAGGGTTGGAGATTGGGCAATAGCAATCGGAAATCCCTTTGGCTTTGATAAAACATTTACAGTAGGTGTTGTTAGCGCAACCGCCAGAAGGGATGTTGATTTTATGGGGAGCTCTCAGTCGCATATTCAGACTGACGCTTCAATTAACCCAGGTAATTCTGGAGGTCCTCTTATCAATATTGACGGCGAGGTGATCGGTATTAGCAGGATGATCTATACAAGAAGCGGTGGAAATATGGGAATAGGTTTTGCAATACCGATAAACACATCAAAGTCTGTGCTCGATCAATTAAAGAAATTTAAGAAGGTTAAAAGAGGTTATATCGGCGTGCAGATAGTTCCACTAACTGAGGAATATGCTAAAGAACTTGGTCTTGAATCATTGAAAGGAGCTTTAATCGGAGGCATATTCGAAGGCAGCCCTGCACATAAAGGTGGACTTAAAGTTGGTGATGTGATTTTGAAGGCCGGAGCAAAAGATATTGAGAAATATGGAGACCTGGTGGATGTTGTAAGCAAAACTCAAATTGGGAATACCCTTAAAATATTGGTTTGGAGAGGTAGAAATAGAATAAATCTTTTCATCACTGTTAAAGAGAGACCATAATAAAATATTTTTAAGTAGATGTTTTGGTTAAATATTTAATTTTAAATTATTTCACTGTTAAAGGGTGATAGAACTATTGGATAAATAATTGAAAAATCTAGGAATGAACATCTATAACAGATTAAAGAAAGTTATTAGTATGAACCTTTTTTTCGGTTCACTTATTGGAGTTCTTTGTTTTATTGCAATTTTTTTATTCAGTATTACAGGGATATACGAGACATTTGAGGTTAAACTATACGATTTTAGATTTCAGTTGAAACCAACATTTAATAGATCTGTTAATGAGTGGGATCGGCTCTCATTTTTAAATGTTGATGAGAACAGTATAAATAATATTGGTGAGTATCCCTGGCCAAGGCATATCTATTCCAAGGGGCTTGAGGTTCTCAAAGAAGTGGGAATAAGACAGGTAGGCTTTGACTTTGAATTTCAGGATCGATCTAATATACAGATAAATTCAGAAGCCTTGGATCGATTGAATAATAGAATTGATATTGGAAAGAGGATCAGAAAGGATGAGTTAGCTGGAATTCTTCTTGATAATGATAATATTTTAGCTGAAGGTATAAAACTAGTAAATAGGGTAATACTTCCATATCACTTTCAGAAAGAGACTGTAAATAAAGTGGATATTGATGAGGATTATAGAGAAGAGAAGAAAAAAGCAAAAGAAGATTTTACAAACAGAGCCTCAATAAAGGTACCAGAAGAGCATATAAAAAAATACGAACAGTTTATTGATAGGGAAAGGGTGGGTATAGCAATGCCAATACCAGAATTTGTGAAGGTGGCCCATGCTTTTGGCTTTGTAGATAGGGATCCTGATATTGATGGAACTGAAAGGAGGATAAGGCTTATTCGTTTTTTTGAGGGCAGATTATACTTCCAGATGGGGTTAGTGATGCTCATCGATTTGTGTCAGGTTAAAATGGCAGATATCATTATTGAACCTGGTGAAAGAATAGTGATCCCTGGCGCAATAAATCCAATAAATCATCAGAAAGAGGATATAGCCATTCCAATAGATGAAAAGGGTATGATGTATATTAATTGGGCAGGGCCTGGTCCTCTTGAGAAATCTTTTCATCATATTTCTTTCTATGCACTTTTTGAATATCCTATTGTAAAAGATGATGTATATGATTACTTCGATGAGCAGGAGATCGGTTCTGGGAAAAAAGAAAGAAGCAATCTTTATGGTGAATTGGATAATAGATATAGTAAATTCTATGCATCAAAGGATCTATCTGTAAAGAAAGAAAATTGGCAAAGGATAAAGGAGATCCGTGAAAGAATAAGAGAGATTGAGAAAGGTTACACCAAACCTATTGTTGAGCAGATCAGCCGTATTAAAGAGGAGTTGAAAACTGGAAAGGATGAGAAACTGGAACAGAGTCTTTTTGATCTTAATAATTATTTAACAGCAATCAATATCGTTCTAGAGGTTGAGAGCCTAAGAGATAGTACTGCAGTTATTGGTATGACTGCAACAGGCACTCAGGATCTAGGAGTTATCCCTACATATTCTGAATATATGATGGTTGGCACATATCCCAATATTGTAAATACAATAATTAATAAATCTTTTATAATAAGAGTTAATGATGTAATTAATTACATTTTAATGTTCATACTGTCCCTTTTGATGGGTTTGATTACTCAACATCTGGGCGCTAGAATGTCACTATTTATAATAGCAGTTTCACTATTTGTGGCAAACTTTATTATTATTTCATTATTTGTCTTTCATAATATATGGATAGACGAGCTGGGGCTTACTCTTTCTATATTCCTACCATCCTCGATTTTAACAGCTATTAAATTTATTAGAGAAGAGAACCAAAAGAGATTTATTAAACATGCTTTTTCCCACTATCTGTCGCCTAAAGTGATAGATGAGATAATAAATGAGCCTGATCTTTTGAAATTGGGTGGTGAGAGTCGTCATCTGACTATATTCTTTTCTGATGTTGCTAAATTTTCAACCATATCAGAGGCTCTGGAACCTGTTGAGCTTGTGCAGCTTTTGAATGAATATCTATCAGAGATGACAGATATAATTTTAGAATATAATGGGACTGTTGATAAATATGAAGGAGATGCCATAATGGCCTTTTTCGGAGCGCCACAGCATCTCCCTGATCATGCAGCAAGAGCATGTTTTGCGAGTATAGATATGCAGATGAGGCTTGAGGAGATGCGGACTGAATGGAGAAAACAGGGAAAACATGAACTGTTGGTTAGAATGGGATTGAATACAGGAGAGGCAGTTGTTGGGAATATGGGCTCTAGAGAAAGAATGGACTACACTGTAATGGGGGATGCTGTAAATCTAGCATCCAGACTTGAAGGAGCGAACAAGGTTTATAATACATATTCAATGATCAGTGGGAACACATATGAGGAAGCGAAAGATCATATTGAAGCAAGACCCCTCGATGTTATTAGAGTTGTTGGTAAGGATGAGCCTATTCAGGTATACGAACTTATGGGCAGGAAGGGCAACCTTAGTGCTGACACCTTGGAAATGTTGGATAAATATAATAAAGGTTTAGAGTTATTTAGAGAAAGAGACTGGAAAAAAGCAAGATCTCAATTTAGGGCAGCTTTACGAATAATTAACGACGATGGACCCAGTAAAACATATTATGAACGGTGCTATGAATTTAGTGTATCTCCACCTCCAAAGAACTGGGATGGGGTGTACAAAATGAAGGGTAAGTAGAAATATTTAGTTTAAACATAATCGAAATTAAACCTATCTCCTTTATCTGAATCCATGAAAGATTACCCCATTATTATTGAATAATTAATGTATTAAATATAGAAGGATCTATGAAAAAACGGATTACTCACTTTTCCCTCATGATGAACTTTAACAGGATTGAGAAGATCTTTTTCCTTTCTATTATGATTTTCTCACTTGCAGGTGGTTTGCTTTTTGGGTATATCAATGCTGAAGTAAAAAATTTTTCTGGGATAAATAATTTAAAGAAATTTCAGCCAAGTGTCCCAACTAGATTATATGATGTAAATGGAGAACTTATAGCCGAGCTATTTCTGGAGAAGAGGAATCTTGTAGCATTTGAGGAATTACCCAAAAATTTGATAAATGCTTTTATCGCAACTGAAGATAGGGAGTTCTTTGAGCATTTTGGACTGAATTATAGAGCAATCTTTAGGGCAATGATAAAGAATATTAGAGCTGGTAGGATTGTCCAGGGTGGATCTACAATTACTCAGCAGATTGCAAAGAGAATCTTTACATCCGGAGAAAGAACATTTGCTAGGAAATTCCTTGAAGCTCTTTTAGCCCTTCAGATCGAAAAAAAGTTTTCAAAAGAAGAGATCCTTGAGATGTATTTTAACCAGATATATCTGGGACATGGCTGCTATGGAATAGCTTCTGCAGCCAGGCTTTTTTTTGATAAAGAAGTAAAGCATTTAAGTCTAGCAGAGGGTTCACTCTTGGCTGCCCTTCCTTCTGCTCCTTCAAAATATTCTCCTTTTCAAAATTTACATAATGCATACGAGAAGAACTTGGATATTCTACAGAGAATGTCGAACGCAGGATTTTTAACAAAAGAGAGAGCTCAAATAATATATCAAGAATTCTGGCCCCGATTTATAGACTCTTTGCAAACAAAATCGCCTACTCTTACAACATTTTCAAGAATAGAGGATAATGCTCCCTATTTTACAGATTACATAAGACAAATTTTGATTTCTCGATTCGGCAAGGATGCTGTTTATAATGAAGGACTAAGCGTTTATACAACTCTAAATCTAAAAAGGCAGAAGATTGCCAGAAAGTGTCTTGAAGAGGGGCTTATTAGGCAGAATAAGATTTCAACAAAAGCAAATGCCTATACTACAGAGTCAGTTGATAAGGATCTATTTATTGTATATAATTCACTTAGAAATTTATTTAATCTTCCAGAAACACTTGTTAAAGATGATATTGAAGTAAAATTTAATAAAATAATGGTTGATAATGTTATAGATCCTGTTGACGCTATCTCTTTGCTCCTAGGTTCAAATTTATGCAATCGCGCTGTTGAGCGATTTCGTGAGAAGCATATCGATTTTTCTTCTACCTTGAATGTTGAGGGAGCAGTTGTCGCAATAGAACCGCCAACAGGATATATTACAACAATGATTGGAGGATCGAGATTTGGTGTTGATAATCAATATAATCGTGCTATTCAAGCTAGAAGGCAAACTGGTTCTGCATTTAAGCCATTTGTATATGGCGCTGGTATAGCTTCGAAAATAATCAATGCAGGCACTGCTCTTCCTGATGCGCCAATTGTTGATATATATGGTGATGGTGATACATGGAGTCCTGAAAATTATGAGGGCAGATTTTCTGGACTTGTAAGAGTACGTAATGCACTCGCAGGTTCAATAAATATTATTTCGGTCAGAATTTACGATCTTGTTGGCCCGGACAGGATAATCGATTTTTCTTCGAAGATGATGAAGGTCTCAGAATCTAGATTTTATCCAGAACCTTCCATGGCCCTGGGCTCCAGTGAGTTAACCCCCCTTGAACTTGCAACTGGATATTCAGTTTATGCAAATATGGGCAGGGATGTAATTCCTTTTGCAATAAGATATGTGCTTGACAGAGACGGAAATGAAATTATAAATATTGAAGAAGAGGTTGGGAACATCATTGCACAAAAGGAAATGGAGGGGACATTACAGGTAATACCTCAGGATGTAGCCTATGTAATGACTTCACTTATGCGGTCAGTTGTATCAAGAGGAACTCCCCATGATGCAATAAGAAAGATTGCCGACTTTAAAAAAGATTGCGCAGGGAAAACAGGAACAAACACCAACTGGACAGATGCATGGTTCTGCGGTTTTACGCCGGATGTTACTGCAGTAGTATGGATTGGATATGATAAACCTTTTATGACTCTTGGTAAACATCAGGGTGGATCCGCTGTAGCAGCTCCGATATGGGGACATTATATGAAAGGCATATATAATGGCATGAAAGACCCAGAATTTGCTCCAGAACCGCCTGGTGTTTATCATACTAAAATATGTAAATTCTCTGGTCTTCTTCCCGCTGGGAATTGTTCTGAGGTTATAAGTGAAATAATGATAAAAGGCGGGGGGGCTGATAAAATATGTAATGGGAACCATTTCAAAATGAAATCGGTTCTGGATATTTACATGGAGAAAGAAGGTGTGTCTGTGAGTGATTAGTCATTTATTAACCTTTCGAATATTTTTTTTTATTATCCTCTTGAAAAAAGGATTAATAAAGTGTACAATTATTTTTATATATTAGTTTAAATGAAAAACTATTATTCATTAAGAGGTAAGGTACATGTTTAAAATTGGTGATAGCGTTGTTTATCCAATGCATGGGGTTGGAAAAGTTGATGATATATCACAAAAGGTTGTTCTTGGGAAGAAAAATAAATATTATATTATTAATATAATAAATAGTGGAATGAAGGTTATGATTCCTGTTGATAATGCTCAAGATATTGGAATAAGAAGTGTAATTGCAAAGAAAGATATCAATAAAGTGCTAAATTTGTTGAAAAAGAGTAAAGTCGAGATTGAGGACGACTGGAAATTAAGATATCAGAATAATGTTGAGAAAGTGAAAAGAGGCTCTATTAAAGAAGTGGCTGAAGTAACTCGTGATCTCTACAGAAGAGGACGGGAAAAGGAATTATCCATAATGGAAAGAAAATTATATGAGAATGCTTATCAACTAGTGATTTATGAAATTGCCATGGCTAAGGAAGTAGATGTTGAAGAAGCAGGAGATCTAGTTTCCACTGTTCTTTCTTCCAGTTAATTCCCCACAATTTATATACTGATACTTCTCGTTGAACATCGATTTTTAATATAAATTATTAATGATTTATAAGTAAATCTTTATCTATTATTTATAATTTAGAAATGTAATTCCTTTACATCATAAAATGATTTATTAAATTGATATTAGATAAGTTATGCTTTTTTTTTCTGCTAGTTCTATTTACTAATAATTATAATTAAGGAGTATATTTATGATTGTTCTTTTGCGAACAGTGTTTATATTAGTCTCAGCATTTTCAGTATTTATTTATTTTCTCGAAATTTCTATAAAAACAGCTATAATATTCGGTATTTTTTCTGCTGTAATATCATTATTATTAATTATTGGAATTGAGTATGTATCCCATACATTTTCTTCTAAAAGGCTTTTTGCAATTATCATAGGTTTGTTAGCAGGACTTATTTTAAGCCACATGATCGTGTTAGCATTACCAACAATTCCATTTACTCTATCTCCAATTTCTCTTAGAATTATTAGCGCAATAATCTACTATATAATAAGCTTTTCAGTAATGCTGTTTTTTGTAATAAATTATGAGGATATTGCAATTCTGGATAAGATCATACCAGGTAAGATAGAAGAGGGCACAGATAGCGAAATTTCATATAAAATATTGGATACTAGTGTTATTATTGATGGAAGAATTTCTGATATTTGTGAAACTGGATTCCTTGAGGGAATTTTAGTAATTCCAAATTTTGTTCTGCACGAACTACAGATGATTGCAGATTCAGCTGATCCAATAAAAAGAAACAGGGGGCGAAGAGGATTGGATATTCTGAATAAGATGGAAAAGGATAATATTATTATGTTGAAAATTTCAGATGTGGATTTCCCTGAGATAGATGAAGTAGACTCAAAACTTGTAAAACTTGCTAGCGTAATGAATGCAAAGGTAATTACAAATGATTTCAATCTAAATAAGGTTGCTGAATTTCATGGGGTATCTGTGTTGAATATAAATAAGCTGGCAAGCGCATTAAAACCTGTTGTGCTGACTGGAGAAGAGATGTTGGTGCATCTTGTCAAGGAGGGAAAAGATTCAAATCAGGCAATTGGATATCTTGAAGATGGGACTATGATAGTTGTTGAGAATGGTAGGAGAAAACTGAATGAAAAGGCTACAGTTGTAATTACATCAGTTCTTCAAACAACTGCAGGGAGAATGCTGTTTTCCAAATTAAAGGATGAAAACAAATAATCTGATAAATATAAAAAATAATTATACTTTAACACAGGGTCTTTACAGTATAAAATGACTTTCAATTATTAATTGAGCTTTATTTTTTTTTCTTAAAAATTTTAGTGCCTAAAGAGTTTATCTTGATAATTTCTGGGTAATTATCTAATTATGAAACTTATTACAGAGATAACCATATATATTAAGAGAGGATTCCTGCCTCACCTAACAAATGAGATATACAAACGAGGTTTTAAATTGCAAAGGTTAACACAGATTGAATCAAATGAGGAAACTGACACCTTTGTCATTGATATATTATACAACAATAGTGACAAGTTTAAGGGACTTATTGATAAAATTGTAAAACATGATAATAATTTTAAGATTAAATCAATAAAAAATCCTGTTGAAGAGAAATTACTCGGTGGATTTTTAAATGTTTCAGGCAAAATGCCTCTG
>JAXHTB010000095.1:0-11394 GCA_034190185.1 Spirochaetota bacterium
TTTAAAAAAATAGTAAATAATATCACCTATAAAACTTCCAACTTCATAATTTCTCTAAATTATTAGCTAAGATTAATCTAAGTTTCATTTAATATTACAATTAATTATTAAATCCTTAGATAATGAATTTATGCTATCTAGGCTTACTATCATCATATGATTATTTGTGATAATTAGAAATTTTATATATTTTAATAAGGAGGTGATAACAACAAATTAATTTCTAATAATTTTTTTATCTATATATCAAAATTCAGGAGATTTACTATGTTATTTAATAATTTCAACAGATTGTTTTATATTGGTTTTATAACATTTTTATTAATTTTTTTTACTTTGGACTCTGCATATAGCAAAGAAACAAGAGGAGTAACAAAAAATCAGATTAAAATTGGGGCAATAGTTGATTTAACAGGACCGACTTCAAATGTTGGTGTGATACAGATTGTGGCCTTTAAAAACCTTTTTAAACATATAAATAATAGCGGTGGTATAAACGGTAGAAAGATAATAATGATCGCTGAAGACGATCATTATTCTATTCCCGCAGGTATATCAGCATTCAAAAAATTAGTATTTAAAGATGAGGTATTAGCAATATTAGGTCCGACTTCTGTTGGAGAAACCAAGGTATTATTTCGTCATATCAAAAAAAATAAGATACCACTTTTACCATGGGCTCCTGATAAATCAATTATGAATCCATATAAAAGATATATCTTTCCAACTAATGGTTTCTACGACAATGAATGGGGAATTATATATGATTATATTGTAAATACCTTAAAACCAAAAAAATCGAAAGTTGCTATTTGCTATCCTGATGTTGAATCAGGTAAAGTTGTCAGAGATTCAGCTATTAGTTGGGCAAAGCATTTTGGTCTTAAATACCATCTAGAAGTAATTCCATTAAGCGCAATTGATGTAACTTCTCAAATATTAAGCATGAAAAGAGCAAAAATCACTCATATTGTTGCTCATCATGTTGCTCCAGGACTTTCTGCTGTACTTAAAGATATGAAAAAATTTAATCTTAAAATCCCGATGTTTTCAACATCTGCTGGTTGTACTGAGGATATTATCAGGATAGCTGGTGATTCTTCTAATATGTATATTGGTGTAAGTCCATATAGCTCTTGGTATGAAGAAAGCCCAGGAATGAAAAAGCTAAGGAAGATAAGTATGAAATACAATCCTGATGCAATAAAAAAATATAAAATTAAAAGTTATACATTAGGATGGGTAATGCCGGAAATTTTATGCGAAGGATTAAAAAGAGCAGGGAACAATCTGAATGGAGAGACACTAGTAAAAGCATTGGAAACGATAAAAAACTTTGATACAAAAGGATTATGCGGTTTAATTACCTATACTTCGAAAAAACATCATGGATTAAGATATAATAAACTTTTTAAACCAGAAGTTAAGACCACCAGGCTTATTCCAATTACTGAATGGAGACTTGCTCCTTCAGGAAAAAAATAAAATATCAGCAATAAAGAACTATTCACATAATGTATAGTAATTGACTTAATAATGATCCATTAAAGTATTCAAGGAAGAAATTATTAATCCGTCCTTGAATACTTTTCTTTTATAGTAGTTTTTCTTACCCTTAATATCACCTCAATTATTCAATAATGGGAAATATCTTCTGTTAGCATGATCAACCATAAGCAATATTATATATCTTTTATCTGCAATAAATTATTTTAATCTTATCATATATAAAAGATTAAAAATAATCATTATCTCTATTTATCAACTTATGACTTCTATAAGTTATTGGTTATTTTTTGGGAGAAAAATCAAAACATTTTTAACTAATAATTTAACAAAAGAGTGAATTAATCAATAAAAAAAATAAACTTAATAAATTTGATTTGCCAAGCAATATATTTTTTTTATAAAATGTATATATAAATAATTACTTATGATAAAATATAAATCTCTTAACTTTCATTACTCTTATATAGGAATAGATAAGAGTAATGAAATATGTTCTCACAGATAAAAATACATAGAGGGATATAAATGATAAACATTCATAGACCTAGAAGACTCCGACAAAGCAGGATTATTCGGGAGCTTATTGCTGAAACATCACTTAATAGGAATAAACTAATAATGCCGCATTTTGTTACTGAAAACAATAACATGCGTGAAGAGATAATATCAATGCCTGGAATCGATAGGGTATCGATCGATAATCTGCTTAAAGATATTGATCAAGATCTCAAATTGGGGATTGAATCTATTCTACTTTTTGGGATACCTATTGATAAGGATGAAACAGCAAAAAGTGCATACGATGACCAAGGGATTGTACAAAGAGCAATTAGAGAGATAAAAAACAACTTCCCAGAAATATGCGTGATAACTGATGTATGTCTTTGTGAATATATGAGTCACGGCCATTGTGGTATAGTAAAAGATGGTAAAATTCTTAATGATCCCAGCCTGGAACTTTTGGCAAAGACTGCCCTTTCACATGCACAGGCTGGCGCAGATATTGTTGCGCCATCTGATATGATGGACTGCAGAGTCAGCGCGATTAGAAACGCACTTGACAATAATAATTATTACGATGTGCCAATACTATCCTATGCTGCTAAATACTCTTCTGCATTTTATGGTCCTTTCAGAGATGCAGCAGGCAGTGCACCTCAGTTTGGAGACAGAAAGAGTTATCAGATGGACTACAGAAACGTTATTGAGGCTGAGAAAGAGGTTCTTCTGGACATTGACGAAGGTGCAGATATTGTGATGATAAAACCTGCCCTTGCATATCTGGATGTGATAAATAGGATAAGGGATAATATCACAGTTCCGCTTTGTGCTTATAATGTGAGTGGAGAATACTCGCTTGTCAAATCTGCTGCAAAGATGGGTTTTGTGGATGAGAGAAAAATCGTTACAGAGATATTAACTTCAATATTCAGAGCCGGTGCAGATATGATAATTTCATATCACACAAGAGATATCTTCAGAGAAAAGTGGTTTTAATATAAATAGGTATACTACAAGTATTTTATAGAAACTGATAAAATCTTTGGAAGACAAACTATAGAAAAAGATCTATATTATTCCTGCAAACATTAAAGCCTTTAGGACTGTATAAAGATAATCATCCATCGGTAGAGTCCACCCCTTTAAATATTGGAGTTAGACATTTAATTATCCAGGAGTTTTCATTTACATCCATTAAATAGACAATAATTTATTAAATATAACAAGGTGGTATGACATGAATATAGATAAATCTATAAAACTCTATGATAAAGCTGTAAACCTTATGCCAGGGGGTGTAAACTCGCCTGTCAGGGCATTTAGGTCAGTTGGGGGAATCCCATTATTTATAAAGAGAGGCTTAGGTAGTCATATCTTTGATGAAGATGGGAATGAATATATTGACTACTGTATGTCCTGGGGGCCGCTTATACTTGGTCATGCTGAGGGCGAGGTGATCGATTCAATTATACAAACAGCGAAGAACGGCACAAATTTCGGCACACCTAATAGTTTTGAGGTAGAAATTGCCAAGATGGTGATTGAAAGATTCCCTTCTATTGAAAAAATAAGATTTGTTAATTCCGGCACTGAGGCAACTATGAGCGCTATCAGACTTGCAAGAGGATATACAAAGAGGGAAAAGATCATAAAGTTTGATGGATGCTATCACGGACATGCGGATCATCTCCTTGTAGCTGGCGGATCAGGGCTTGCAACATTCGGCACACCAGATTCTGCAGGTGTTAATAAGGATAATGTTAAGGATACTATAGTATTACCATTTAATGATATAAAAATATTAGAACAAGCGCTCATCAAGGAAGCGGATAATATTGCAGCAGTAATTATGGAGCCTGTTCCTTGTAACTATGGACTCATACTTCCTCATGATGATTATCTAAATAAGATAAGAGGGCTCTGTGATAAATACAAAATCCTCTTAATCTTTGACGAAGTCATTACCGGTTTTCGCCTATCCAGAGGAGGTGCTCAGGAATACTACAATGTAAAGGCTGATATTACAACACTTGGCAAGATTATCGGTGGTGGCCTGCCAGTTGGCGCATATGGAGCATCAAGCAAGATAATGGCAGAAGTAGCCCCGGATGGACCTGTATATCAGGCAGGAACATTATCTGGAAATCCACTTGCCCTAACAGCAGGCATTGAAACATTAAAAAAACTCGATCAATTGAATGCCTACAAACTACTCAAAGAGAAATCTATAAGATTCAGGGAACTCCTTGAGCCGGCGATAAATAAATATAAGGGTAAAGCCCTATTCCTGCAAAAAGAATCTATCTTTGCAATATTTTTCACATCTCAAGACCAAATAACTTCTGTGGATGATGTAAAAAAATCAGATATGAAAATGTTTGCAAATTTTCATAGAAACATGCTTGAACGAGGTATTTATCTCTCTCCATCAGGATATGAGGTTGGATTTATATCAACAGCTCATACAGGTGACGATTTGGAAAAAACAGCTAATGCTGTATTAGAATCGCTAAATGCTATACTATAAAAAAATGCACAAAAATCTACGCATCTATCCTTCGTAATCCTGCTTTACGGGCAAGGGAAACAGCTTCATCATATTCCTGAAGCGTGACTCTTCTTCTAAGATCAAAACATTCTCTTGCTCTGTAAGCAGGTCGATATTGGTCCATAATATTTATATAAGTATCCTTAGAAAGATCTGCTATAAAAGAAATCACCCTATCTGTTGAAGCAATATTGTTAGGAAGCACAAGATGACGCACAAGGAGTCCGCGGCTGGCAATGCCCTTGTGAACAATTAAATCACCGACCTGCCTATGCATCTCCTTAATGGCAATCGCTGCAGAATCTGGATAATCCCCTACCCCGCTCAATAATTCAGATATCTCTGAATTCATATATTTAAGGTCTGGCATATATATGTCAAAAATGCCATCAAGAATTCTCAGCACTTCAAATGAATCATATCCTCCAGAATTATACACCAGAGGGATATTCAATCCCTCTGGTATTGCTATGAGTAATGACATAAGAATTGAGTAGATCATGTGTGTAGGAGATACAAAGTTTATATTATGAGCTCCCCTAGCCTGAAGAGATAAAATTGTTTTGGCAAGCTCCTCATAAGATATCTCATTACCATAACCAAGATGGGAAATATCGTAATTCTGGCAGAATATGCAGGAAAGATTACAATTTGTAAAGAATATTGTGCCTGAACCCGAATTACCAACTAAACACGATTCTTCGCCAAAATGTAGATTATATGAAGAGACTATTGGAAGACTAGCGCTGTTGCACTTTCCTTTTTCAGACTTTATTCTATTAACCCCACAATTATGAGGGCAAAGCTTACACTCTTGAATAATCTCATATATAGCGTTAGCTCTCTCTTCTAATATCCCTTCCTTGTAAAGGTTTATATAGGAAGGCACATACTTCATATTATATTATTACTCCATTTATTATTCAATAATTCTATTGATACAGAAAATATTTGGAATTATCTATCAATATCGATTATTGTTTTGATGAGAGCTGACGAAATGTGATATGATATAAAATCATTTAGCATTGTTAACAGACTTCTTTCTAAATTCAGAAAAATAAAACAACCATCCCATTATTGAAAGTAGGAAAAAGAAAATCATTGTATTCCTAGTAAGTTCAGAACCTAATACCCTTCTCTCAAGAAGCACATCCTGCAGATATACTAGATCGTTTTGGTTAAATTCTTCATTTTTTTTCAACTTGCTGTCAAAATTTTTAAAAATAGCCTTTATTGGAGCTAATGAATCAAAATGCTGATATCTAGCAAATATCTGAGGATCTTTTAAAATAACATACGCCTTTTTATAATTTTCGTTAATATTCTCCTTTTTAGATAATAATTCTCTCACTTCAGGTTCTACAACAAGAATTGAATAATAAGCTATTACAGCAAGAATAATACCGATCACAACAGTAACAATTGAGAAGTAGAAATATAGTTTTTTATCATTAATGTCTTTCATATCTTTTTCTTTTAATTTATTCATAATTTAATATAAGAGATGTACCTTCTGCGCAAAAAAAATCGTGGCAGGCTTACAACTTCATTATCTCAATCTACATTAATACATCAATCACAGATACTGCCTTTTATGACCTGTTTAGCAGATCCTGAGATTTAAAGAGTAAGGTAAAAACAGATATCACTTCTAACCTTTATATAATACACCTTAATTGTATAATATTATTGCAAGAAAAACAGATAATACTTAATCATATAATATATCTATATAATCGGTTCAGTTTTCAAAATGCTAAGATTTAAAAGCCTTTCTTTCACATCTAAAAGAAGTTATTTCTTCAATTTTTTGTTGATATCGGTATATTCACTAACACTCATATATAAGGAAATATCATATATGCTTGACATCCCTAATTTTAGTGGTATAAATGAAACGGCTAATAACACATCTATTTAGTTGTTACTCTAAATAAATCCGATTTAATTTTTTTATATTTGACAGGGTTTTACTTATTAATTAACCTTTGATAAACGTATTAACTTTTTCTGTCAATGATTAAATTTAAGACATCAAATGTTCTCCTTATGATTGACGATTTTGTTATTCACATGAAACTATAATTAAAAAAAGATTAACTCTTATCAACAAACGACACTTAATTAAGAACTAAAGGATGAAAAAACGTTTTTATTACCTAAAACTCTCTGAAGAACCTCTGATCCATATAATAAAAATCACCAAATAAATTTATTAAGCTGATTTAGTATAAAATCATAATCGATTAAACAGGTATATAAAATGACTCCTGATCAAAATCTAGAGAATATTGAAGAAGAACACAAGTATTATATCTTTAAAGGAAGATTTAAATCAAATTCCTTAAAATTTTATGGACTTTTCTTGATTATTTTTAACAGACGTGGAGATATTGATGTTAATCACATACTTGTGTCTTATTATTCTAATACATACGACCTGGAACCGCATCTATCCTGGGAAATCTACGAGGAATCGATCTTAAAACAGAAATGGAGTGATGATTATAATCCAAGCATGACAGCATCTCTTCAGGATATGATTGATAATATTGCAAAAGATAATAATTTAAGATTACAACTTTTCGAGTCTATTCGAAATTATGAGCATGATAATATTGAACTAATGATGATGGAAAGAATTAATAGAATAGTTCACGATAAAAATCTTATTTTAGAAACAAGTATACAGGAGGTTGGAGAAGAAGACTTTAGGAAATCTAAGAAAAGCGAATTTTCTTCATCAAATATCGAAAAAAACGATCAGGATAATCTTCAAGAAGATGGAGCGGTTATACTTCAAGTACAACTAATACTAGCTCCAGTTTCTGGGAAACCGATCTACGAACTAAAGGTAGGCGATAAGATCATGACGAAAATTGCTCCAAATAATGATAGAGCAAATTACTTTATAGATCTTTTAGACCTAAGAGTTGAAGGTTATATAAAACCAGTTCCCTGTGAGATTGTTGACATTAAAGCTGAGGGGAAAAACAGCCCTATTGAAATATTATCAAAAATTGGACCTGGCATCTTTGGTAAATGTATTGAAGATGAAAGACAAGTAAAATTGAAGATGTATAATCCAGAAGTTGATGATCCATTACCCTCCAAAAAAATGGACAACAATATAAATATACCTAGTTTTGCTAACACACCTTCAAAGAAAAAAACTATCTCTATAAAAATATCATTTCTTACTATTGGACTACTTGGCGCAATTATTTTGATATTTCTGATCCTGTTGTTGTTAGGTATTTAACTCAGGAACAACCAAGGAATAATATATTTAATGATAATAGCCAGGGGATATTTAGATAATAGTTTAAATATAATGAATATTTTTGAAATATAAATCTCTAACAACAAATTTATTGGTGACTGCTAAGCTATATTTTATAATGAGGTCTAATAAATGTGGATATGGAGATTATTGAGTTGTGGAGATGATAAAAGTGTTTTAAATTTCCTCAATCTCTTCCATCTCTTTATCCCCTTTTCTTACACTTTTATTAAAATTCAACTTTCAAAAATAATGTCTTGACTTAATTCATTATAACTGATTAATATTTACTATTGTAGAAATTTTTTAAGATAAGTTTAGAAAACTGGTTTCAGAAGTAATAGTGGAAAAAATCAAGATGTTTAAACTAATGCAAAGGCTCAAACCATTCCTCTAATCTATCCAGATGAATAGTTTGAGCCTCTGTTTTTTAATATCCTTGAAAACAGTCAGAACTTACCTAATCTACAAAGAGAATTACAGATAATGTACCTGCAAAAATCAATTTCTAAAATTTCGATGCTTATTATGATCTTATACTGACGATTATTTCCGAATAATGAATACATAATTTTGTATTAGATTGTTTATGCAGTTACACCATGAATATTAAATTTAGACAGCGTGACAGGGATAGTAAATCATATAGTTGAAATGTATTATTAAATAAATATTATTTACTTTTTAATAATTTCCTTAATACAAAGTATTTACCAGCATGATATGAATATTTTTTATCTTTCTGCAGTTTCATAAATATACTTCCATGCCACATGTCTTCTATTTTGTAAGTACAATAATTGTATATCTTTACCTCATGTATTATTTACTATATATTATACAATAATAATTCTCTTAAATTCAAAATAACATCGGAACAGAACAAATCGTAATGAAATTCAATGAATTTAATATAGACAAAAATATCCTAAAGGGTATTGACGAAGCAGGTTTTTCTGAATGTATGCCTGTACAAGAGAAAACATTTGCTTATACATTAGTTGGGAAGGATGTTTGCGTTCAATCACAAACCGGCACAGGGAAAACAGCGGCATTTCTTATCTCAATATTTCACCTCCTGCTCAATGATAAATCCTTCAGTGGGAAAAAGGCTCTTATCATCACTCCAACAAGAGAACTTTCAGTCCAGATAGAAAAAGATGCAAAACTTTTAGGGCTGCATCTTGATTTCATCATCGGTTCTTTTTATGGAGGTGTTGGTTATACATTGCAGGAAAAACTCCTTCGTGATGGCGTTAATATCATGATCGGAACACCAGGCAGATTGATCGATCTGAATCAATCAGGCAAACTTAATTTTAAAGATATCGGCATCCTGATTATTGACGAGGCAGACCGCCTATTTGATATGGGATTCTTCCCGGACATAAAAAAAATGATTAACAGAATGCCTACCTGCTCATCACGACTAACGATGCTTTTTAGCGCCACACTGGATCAATACGCAAAAGACCTTGCATGGAAATACATGAAGGATCCTGTTGAAATTATATTGTCTTCAGAGCAGATAACTGTAGAAAATATGACTCATGAACTCTATCATGTTGGGAAAGATGAGAAAATGAGTCTACTTCTAGGAATACTAAAGAAAGAAAAACCTAAAAATGTCCTTATATTTACAAACACAAAACATTCTGCAGTTGAGGTATCAAAACGACTTGAATTTAATGGATACAAATGCCAGTATATTATCGGAGACCTGCCTCAGATGAAAAGACTAAAGATAATTGAAGGTATTAAATCTGGCGAGATTCTATTTCTAACAGCAACAGATGTAGCAGCTCGTGGTCTTCATATCAATGATCTTGAGCTTGTAATAAACTACGATCTTCCCCAGCATAGTGAGAATTATGTGCATAGAATTGGACGCACAGCACGCGCTGGCAAATCTGGAAAAGCAATATCACTGGCTTGTGAAAAATATGTATATAGTCTTCATGCAATAGAATCTTACGCCAATATGAAAATTCCTGTTGAATGGCCCAGTGATGATCTATTTGAAAAAGATATGAGCATCGGTATATCAATAACATCAAAAAATATAAGTAAAAAGGGCAGAAAACCTGTAAGAAAGATCACTCACGAAAAATCAACTAAACCAGCTCACAATAAAAATAGATATACAGGAGCTAAACAAACAGATACAGATTCTCGAAAAAAAGAAATTCATAATGTTCCTAATAAAAAGAACTTAAAAAAAACAAAATCTTCAGAAGCAGATCCCTCTTCACATAAAATTAAATCTGCCAGACCTCATCCTAAAAAACCCCAAAAGCAAGCAAGGTCCCAAATACAAGCCAATAAAAGAGGAACACAAGAAGAACGTCTGGAATATTACAAATTAAAATATGGTGAGGAATTTAGGATAGTTACAAAGGCTGTAAATAAAAAAGAAGCAAGAAAGAAAAAACCACTTGCAGTTAAATTGCTGGGCAAATTTCGAAAAAAATTATAAGATCAGAGATACCCCTTTCTTTTTTTGGTTTGTAAAATAATAAAATTGTATTCAAATTCTAATATCAGTAATATCAATTCCGATAATTTGGGCAATTGATTAAAATTATTATATCAACCTTCTGAATAAAAATTGGTGAATATGGAAGCATGAAATCCGAAACAATATAAAGTGATCAAAATTCAAAGTAATCTAACGCCTCTTAAAGAATGTAGAGCATATAAATTTCCGGATCAGAATTTATTTCAATTTCCACGCTTCGGATTTCATGCTTAATTTAGATTTATCCATTACCCTCACTGTTCAGCAACCATAGATATAAGAACAATAGATGCTTTAGATAAAAGAAAAATCTATTATATATAATTAATCAGGTTTATCATTTATCCCACATACTAAGGTAGAGAGGTTTATAAACATCAAATTCCTTTGCTATCCTTTCTCTATGGAAATTAGTACTTCCAAGTTCAAATTCAAAAGACTTGGTCATAACAAAGTAGAGCCCGATGTCCATTTCATCAGTAATTCCAATTGCACCATGAACCGAAACACCATCAAGGCATACTCTTTCGTAGACATTATTTGCCTTTGTCTTTGCAATTGAGATCAGCATCTTATCAGGTGATCCGATATTTACTTTCCATGCAGCTTCATAAACGATATTCCTCAGACCATCGATTTCACTAAGCATATTCACAATTCTATGCTGAATTGCCTGCAATGAACCTATAGGCTTATCGAACTGTATCCGCTCTTGCGCATACTGATTTGTTAATTCCATCGCAGCCTGAGCAGCTCCTGATATTTCAGCGCACTTTAAGACTGTTGAATACTGATATATATATTCAATGATCTCCCAACCTTTATCCTTCTCTCCTAAAATATTGTTAGCTGGGACTGTCACACTGTCAAATTTTACTTCACATCGTTTATCACATGCTGCAGTTGGCATAACTGTTGTTGTAATGCCTGGACTGTTTGCATCAACTATAAAAACCGTTATCCCATCCTCAGGGTTGTCCTTTTTGCCAGTTCGGGCCGCTACCAGTAAATTACCAGATACATTGGCATAAG
>JAXHTB010000096.1:0-11392 GCA_034190185.1 Spirochaetota bacterium
GCCACAGTTATTAGAATTCCAAACCATATTCCAAATAATATCTCAATTTTTTCAACTGTTATGAATCTAAAAGTAGCCTATCAAAGTGCAATTGCAGCAATTATTAATCAAGAAAGAATTGATTTGATACACTTCTTTGAATGGCAAACAATACCTTTACTGATTCCCTGGGGAGATATTTTAAAAGTTCAAAAGGTTTATTCTACAACTTCAATACAAAGAACTCGAAATTTATCAAAATCTCCTTTAGCAAGTGGGATAGAAAAACTTGAGGAGCTTTCCTTGAACAAGTCAGATTTAATATTGGCAAGCTCTGAGAAATTATCCAAATTAATTAATGAAAATTATGATGTAAAAGCTGAAAACTTAGAAGTTTTATCTTTTGAAGATGAGATCTGAATGAGTTAATGAAACCTAAATCTATAAATAACGTTGCTGCCAAAAGTAATATTTTATTTGACATAGTATATTTATCTTGTATAAATATATGTATATACAATATTGATGTTTAATTTTCAGATGCACATTATGATTAAAACAAACAAATCACCTGAACAGGGTCAGATGTTTACTCAGGAAGATCAGATGAGCCCTGGGCTAAAGAAAAAATTCAAGGGGAATTGGGATGAATTTTGAAGGTATAGCTCATATAGATTAGAGCTATTATTAAAAATACTTGTTAAACTAAAAATTATTCGTCGGATATAGATTTTCCGGCTAAAATTGGCCAATCTGATAATACATTCTTGCAGCAACGCCAGATCTTATAAATTTATAAGAGTTCCAAAATTATTTCCACCAAGATGGTGGATCAATTGAAAATTATTTAGATCAATTACAGAATTTTGATTAAATAGTTCTTCATTTATATAAGAGGCTGTAACTTCTCCAACAACAATTTTATGATCTCCGGAATTATGTATATTACAAACATTGCATTCAACATGGGCAACGCATTCATCTATATAGTAGGTTGGTATTTGATTGCATTTAATTGGTGTCAGGCCGGTTTTACTAAATTTATCAATATCTCTTCCACTATGTGTACCACAGTAAAGAGTCTGTTTTAATAAAGATGCTTCAGGAAGATTAACACAGAAAGATAGAGATTCCTCAATTATTTCTAAAGAAAACCTTGTGACCTCAAGGGATACTGCAATCAGTTTTGGTGAATTACTTACAGGCATATTCCAGGCTACAGTAGTAATAGTAGTTGAATTGGAATTTGAAGCAGTAAGAAGAATAACTGATCCTGCGTTTATTAATCTATGTGAATCTTTTACTGGAATATTTATTTTTTTTCCCATTTTTTTCATTTAGCAGAATAATTACAATTATTCATTTAGTAGTAATACACTACAGGGATTGCAAAGGTGAATTGTTATCTGCATTCGGCTGATTAGACAGCAATCAGAAATTACCCCGCTTTTTACATAAATATATCATCTAGGTAATTTATTAAATAAAAATTACAATTTTAGTGTAATGCATGATTTTTTACATCATAAAAAAAGGATTAAACTCTTTTTCTTTAGCAACTGTGGTTTCAGGGCCATGTCCAGGAAATACATGCGTCTTGTCCGGCAAGGTAAAAATTTTTTCTCTAATCGATTTCAGCAGCAATTCATGATTGCCTCCCCCAAGATCAGACCTTCCTATTGAGAAGTTAAATAGCGTGTCACCCGAAATAACAGAGTCATCAATAAGGAACGATATTGACCCAGGAGAATGGCCAGGTGTATATAATAGTTTGATATTTATATCTGCAATGGTAATTTCACTATCCTCTTCTAAATTATAGTCAATTTTTGGTTTTTCCGGCTCCATTACACCAAACATCCGAGCTTGTGTTGGAATTGAGTCAAGAAGGAAAGCATCTTTCTGATTCATATAAAAAGGAATGTTTAATCTCTTTTGTATTCCATTCACACCAACAACGTGATCCAGATGACCATGTGTACATAAGACAGCCTCAACATTCAGTTTCTCCTTTTCAACCTTCTGGAAGAGTGGCAGAACTTCACTTCCGGGATCGATAATTAAGGCCTTATTATTAACCTTGTTTACTATAAGGTAACTATTCACAAAAAATGGACCGTTTTCATACATTGTTATCTGCATATAATTTCCTTGATAAGCTAATTTTATATAATAATAATGAATTATTATAGTGAGATATAACGGTTATGATGTCAAGTAAGTAATATTAAATTTTAGACCTAGAACCTATTTATAAATATTCTATTGTGATGATATAAAAACAGTGAGGTGACTAAAGAAAAATAATTGACTAAAATTTATACTATTATCTATTATAAATTTATCTTATTAAAGAAAATTCCTAAATTACGTACTATGCTATTATTATTGAATATTTTAATCTTTATGCCTTTATAGCAATAAATATAGCACTGAGGAACTTTCAGAATAAAATTAAACTATAGAGGGGGGAAATGTGATTGTAATAGTTGCAACATTAACTGCACAAGCAGGAAAAGAGAAGGAAATGGAAGACGCATTAAGGGGAATTATTCCAAAAGTAGCATCCGAAGAAGGTACTCTTGCATATGTGCTTCATCGTTCCCAAAAGGATAAGTGTCAGTTTTTATTCTACGAGAAATATAAAGACCAAGAATCGTTTCAATTTCATAGTTCTACACCACATTTTCAAGAGTTGTTCGGAAAGATCGGGCCACTGCTAGCTGGTGAACCATCTATTGAAATGTACGAAGAACTTGCATCTAAGTAAATTCTAATAACTAATAGCAGAGAATAATATTATATTAGAAATTATTATTTTAAGAGATTATAAGATCATCATAATTTCAATTTAAAGAAGTGGTGGAATAATGTAAATTATCTATCTCTTTTTGATGTAATTCAGCATTACTCTATTTACACCCTCTCCCTCTTTTGAGGGAGAGATGACTGCAAGTATATTGTATAAATTAATACATACTAATCATTATCAAATAAACATTTCTTAATACTCGCTTATACATTAATTCTCTTCATTACTAGATAACATTCTGTTAATAATATATTATAATAAGGATTGATATTATGGTTATAAAACAGATATTTACAGGAAATAGCTTCCGTAACTATTTCTATTATTTAGTATGTCCTGATACTGGAAACGCTTTGGTTGTTGATCCTATTGATGCTGATATGTGCCTCTCGATTGCCAGTACAAATAACTGGAAAATTGTTTATATTGTAAATACACATGAGCATGGCGATCATACAATGGGAAATGATAGTGTAAAAAAAGCTACAGGTGCAAAGTTAATGGCATATACCAAACTAAAAAATAATATCCCAAATGTTGATATTGAACTGAATGATGGGGATATTATCAATCTTGGTAATTCAATAAAATTAGAAGTGATTTATTCCCCAGGGCATACTATGTCACATATTTGTTTGCTTTCACAGCATGGAGAGCTTGCGCTTATTAGTGGAGATGCGTTGTTCAACGCAGGAGCTGGCAACTGTTATAATGGTGGAGATCCGGTTTTATTATATCAAACCTTTGTGGAACGGTTTAATAATCTGCCTGGAGAAACAAAAATTTATCCAGGTCATGATTACATTGTCAATAATCTCATGTTTACACTGAATAGAGAACCAGACAATGATATTGCCAAGGAATTGCTGCAAAAAGTAAAAGAACAGGATCCAGAAAATCCTTTTGTAAGTACAATAAATATCGAAAAGGATATAAATACTTTTTTTAGATTAAAAAGCCCTTCTCTGATTGCACAATTAAAAGAGAATATACCTAGTTTACCAGATAATCCATCTCCCAAAGATGTATTTCTGCAATTAAGGGCTCTTAGAAATAACTGGTAGATTATTAAATAATAACCTAATCAACTATCATTCAGGAAAAATTTTGTATATTGAAGAACTTTGCAGAGGTTATTGAGAGTGAGTTAAGCGCTGCAATAATGAATAAAGATATTGAAGCAGTGAAGAGATTTAGTTTTATAATAAGCAATAAAATTGAAGATGAAGATAATGAAATAAAATCTGACATCAAGATACTTGCCGAAGTAATGAAAAAGGGATTTGATGATATTAACCTCAGATTTGAGGATATGAATAAAAGAGTTGAAGATATAAACAACAGATTTGAACATATGAACAACAGATTTAATGATTTCAATCTTAGGTTTGAGGTTATTAGCAAAAAATTCAATATGATGTTCAGATTTATGAGCATAGGATTCTCTGTTGTTACAATACTAATCGTTATTTTTAAATTTGTAAGATAAAATAATTCACCACAAACTTATATAGTTATAAAGATATCCTTTTCCCTACTGAAATATTTACTTTCTTTGATCAAAATTCTTAAAAAAATTTCACTTCCTTTTCTGCCTTCTTTTCATAGTAACATACTTAATTGTTAAACTCTTAAATTACAATTAAACCCAAATTTAAACTGTTTACAAACCATTATTTAATGAGATGTTACTACAATTATTAAAGTGCAGCCCTTAAATTTTAGTTGACACTTGATAATTGAATATTATTCTTAAGCAATTTTATTATTCAATAATGGAGGATTAACATGAAGAAATTTACAATTGTAATTGTTATTCTATTTATTTTCTTTATAGCCCTTGGAGATTTATCAGCAGGAGGCATCGGAATAAAGGGCGGTTACTCCAAGATGATGGATGATTATAGCGACGCTGATTATGATAATACCTGGTGCTTAGGTCTTTTCTTTGATGCAGGAACCTTTTTGTTTGATTCTTTAAGATTCAGACCAGGTTTCGATTATCTAAAATTAGAGAACGATAACGGAACATACGCAGATGTATGGGGAATTCATTTAGACTGGTATTGGTTTTTTCTAAAAAAAGGATCAATATCACCGTTTTTAGGATTTGGTCCTGCATTGAATTATTACAATTTCGATGATGACAGCACAGAAGGTGATTCAGATGCAGGGATTGAGGGATTTGGAGGATTAGATTTCAATTTATCAGGACCTATTACTCTTTGCTTTGAACTAAGATTAGTTTTCCATGATATAGCAGATAGGGATGATACCATCCTCAAGGGAAATGTGGGATTTCTTTATTCGTTTTAATTATGCATTTTTCAAGAATTTAATCTGATTTATCAGAGACGCAGGGTGAACTGTAAACCGACATAGCGATCATTACCGCTATGTCGGGATGAAAATGTCCTACTCATGTAAGCACTTCCGGAAGAGTTTATAGCTATATCAATATCGTACTGCGCCATATCCAGATAGAAAAAAATTGCCGAGGAAAGAAGCAGCGAAACTGCTGTATATATGGATACATCGCGGTAAAGGGTATATTTGTCGATTTTATCAGATGACCCACCATGTTTAGATTTCTCATCCCCCCTTTTTAGATCGAAATAAAACGCTGACAAAAAGCCCGCACTAGACGTTAAAAGTGAATAATAGAACATATTATAATAGATTGAGCTCCTCACAAAATAAAAATTACGGCTGTCTCCCTTTCTAAGAGTGAAATTTAGATTTTCATCCTCATTTTCTGTATTATATTTAACATTTAGTGTTTCGTATTGAGTAATATAACCGGATTTTTCCACCCTTATTCGATATATTCCCTGCTCCATGTCAGTAAGCGTAAGCGGACTGAATCCAAAAAACATAGAATCAAAGTAGATTTTCGCACCATGTGGGCTAGTTGTAATATTAATTTTTTTATTTCCTAGTCTTTCAATATTAGCTAATTTTACATCTATCGATTTTACACTATCCTTTTTTAATGATATTACTAATCTCTTATCTACAGTCCTATCCTTCTTAAGAAGAAATCTATGATGCCCAGCTTCAAGAATGATCCCGCTTTGGTTTGTTCTTCCAAAATATCTTTTGTCAATATAAACAATTGCACCGCTGGGATCTGATTTTATATTCAAAATGGCATAGTCAACTATTATTGCCTTAAGCGCCTCTTGCGATATCTTTTTTAATAAATGATTTATATTTTGAAAGGTTTCCTCCGCATTTATACGAAATACCTTTTCATATATATTATTATACACAACAAGATCAACAGTAACCAGTTTATCTGACTGGGTAATTCTACCTTTAATCACTATATCAATACCAGATCTAAGTATTAACTGATTTAGATCGCTACCTTTCCTTCCAGCTATCTTTTGAAACCTGTCATCTTCAGTTATAGTTAGGGATAAAAAAGCTTTATCTTGCTCTTCTTTTACAGGGTCCTTTATGCTATACAATTCTGCATTATTTTTGGATACGCCTTTTACTGAAACATTTCTTTCTTCTCTGATGAAATCTATTACAGGTTTTGAAATTCTGATCCTTTTATAAGCAAGGATGTCCTTAATTATCGATCTTGGGATAATATCTTTTAAATAAGACCTCTCTGAAGAAAGCTTGAACTGAAACGGAATAATTGCAATTGTCATTTTATTTTTATATCTAATCTCTTTCTGAATAGAGTATTGCTCTTTGTCAATTATTCCTGCGTATAGAAAATCTACTTTTAAAATAGAGAAGAAACATATGGCAAGTAAATAAAATCTTATTGAATGTTGAGAGGTATTTTTCATACGTTTTCCAATTCTTCGATTCTCCTTTTGTCGAAGTGAGACCTGTTAAAAAGGGAGACTATATCAACACCAGATGCCTCAATATTTTCCCTTCCGCCCTCTTCGCGATCAACAATCACCATAGCTTTTTCAATTTGAAGGGATGACTCTCTAATGCGCTTAATTGCTAAAATTGTAGATCCGCCAGTTGTGATCACATCATCAATAACAATAACCCTGCTTATATCGTTTACATTACCCTCTAGCCACTTTCCTGTTCCATGCCCCTTAGGTTCCTTTCTAACAATAATTGGATATATGATACTTCCATTTCTATAGGCTTCCAGAGAGGTCGCCAATGAGATAGGATCTGCACCCAATGTTAATCCACCAATACCCAATCCTTTAAGATCAATATTTAATCTGGTTATTTCATAAAATATCAATTTACCCACAAGACTGCATCCCTCAGGATCAAGGGTTGTGTTTTTACAGTCGAAGTAATATGAGCTAGTAGCGCCGGAAGCCAACCTAAAGGGTGGATCTTCTCTGTAGATAAAGGACCTTGAATAAAGAATATTAAACAGTCTTTCTCTTATTTCTTCTTCACAATTATTCATTTCTATTCCAATATTATTTATATATATAAAAGTTTGTTAATTTAATGATGCTGATTTATAGTAATTCTAAACAATTCTGTACATAAAAGTTCTACTTAAATACGATTAGCAGAAAATCGTTATATTTTTTTTCAGAAGAATTATTGTTTATATTTTTCTGGCCATAGATCTTGCAGTCTCTGTTTTATTGCCTTCTCGCTTCCTTGGACAGAGGGCATGTAAAATACTTCATTCTTGATTCTATCAGGCAGATAATCATCATTTATAAAATGCCCCTCATAATCGTGAGGATATTTGTATCCCTTGGAATAGCCCATCTCTTTCATAAGTTTTGTTGGTGCGTTTCTAATATGCATAGGAATATCAACGGTTTGCCCCTCTGCAACTGCCTTGGCTCTTTTTATTGCTAAATACGAGGCATTGCTTTTAGGAGAAGAAGCAAGAAACGTTGCGCATTGAGAGAGAATTATCTCAGCTTCAGGCATTCCAATGTTTTTAACTGCTAAAAGCCCTGATGTGGCAATTGTTAATGCATTAGGAGATGCATTTCCAATATCTTCAGAAGCAAATATTACCATTCTTCTTGCAATAAACTCAGGATCTTCACCTGCTATAATCATTTTTGCAAGATAAAATACAGCTGCATTTGGATCTGAGCCCCTGAGTGATTTTATAAATGCGGATATTGTATCGTAATGTTTATCTCCTGCTTTATCGTAATATGTTGCAATATTTTTAAGAGATTCACTTAGTATATCTAAATCGATATTACCATCTTTGGATAAAAGTACAGCAGTTTCAAGGATATTCAGCATAAGTCGCGCATCGCCCTGGGATAAAAGGACAATTTTCCTCATTATATCATTGTCTATCTTAATATCCATATCTTTGAGTAAGACATCGTTTTGAAGAGCATTTTGGAGGATTATACCTAATTCATCTTCGTGTAATTTATGTAGTTTTAATACCCTGCTTCTTGAGAGAAGCGGTGATATAATCTGAAATGACGGATTTTCAGTAGTAGCGCCAATTAGGATTATGTCTCCATTTTCTACTGCGCCTAATACAGCATCCTGTTGTGCTTTGTTGAATCTATGAATTTCATCGAGGAATAGAAGTGTTTGTTTACCTTCGTTTCTATTCTTTTTCCCTATCTCTAATATCTTCCTAACATCATTAACTCCGGAGGATATTGCGCTAAGGAAGAATGATTCCATATCGCAATATTGAGCGATTAGTTTAGCAAGCGTTGTTTTACCAGTACCAGGTTCTCCCCAAAGGATCAATGAGAAAGGTGTTCCTTTTTCAATTATTTCTGTTACAATCTTTCCCTTGCCTACAATATGACTTTGACCAATAAATTCCAATATTGAATTTGGACGACACCTTTCTGCTAAAGGTCTTAAATCTTTTTTCAAGTTCATAATTTACATACAAAAAAATCCGGAAATTCCGGATTTTTATTGATTGATTAAAGGCTTTATATCTACTGCGGGTTAATTTACAGTCTCTTTTCTTTGATCATTAGTCCTTGGATTTACAAATCTCCGATTCTGATTATGGGCATTAAAACGTCTTAATTTTTTTAATCTTCTTCTTTCAGCCTCTTCTTTCTTACGTTTTTTTTCTACGCTGGGTTTTTCATAATATCTTCTTCTTTTTAATTCCTTAAAAATCCCTTCATAGGCCATCTTCTTTTTTAAATTTTTAAAAGCTCTTTCGATATCTCCATTGACCTCAACTTCAAGTGGACGCGTCATCTCAGAATAAAACTCCTTTTTTATTTTTTGTTTATTAATTATGTGGAAATGGGCATAATTTGTCAATACAAAAAAATAACTTATTTTTCATTTTAAGATAATAACTCAAAAACTGTTTTCCTAAAATGTATCAGCTATATCACTCTCCAGGAAATCCTTATTTTTAAGAAATTTTGTATTATCAGCATTTGAAACCTGTTCGTCAAATATATCAGAAAACATATCCTGCTTATCAATATCTGTCGAAACTGTTTTTTTAATAATAAAATTCTCGTCAATAGGCTCTTCAAATATATTTGGGATTTCATTTTTCTTTATATAATATCTTCTAACATCTTCATCTAAAAAACTCTTTTTTTTATTAAAACTTATCTTATATGATGGCTCCTTTCTAAATATAAAAACCTGCAGCAAGTCCATGTACCTTTTTAGGGGCGGAAGAAGTTCAATCTTGATAAATGTATGATATTTCCACTGTTTCTTTGACTTATATCTATCTAATCTGTACATTGTCATGGAATAGATCCAGTAAATCCTTTCATGTAGAGCCTTTATTGTATCAATATCAATATTTTCTATTATTTGTGAAAATTCAATCTCTCTTTTCTTCTGATCCATTTTGCTGTGTGAATAAGAAAAAATATAATCAATATCAATATCGCTATCGTAACCAAATCCAAAACCTAATATCTCAGTAGTTTTTTTAAGAATTGCTTCCTGGTCTTTTGTTAAAATTGTATTAAATTTCACAGGTAAAGAAAAGCAATTTACAGTTATAATGGAAATAATGAAAATTATTATAAATCTGACATTCACAGCATATACTCCTCATACTATTGTAAATATTCTTCTCTCAATAGAAAATCCTCTTCAATGTTGTTTTTACATTTTTTCCCAATTATACTATTCATTTTGTAAACAGGAATACCAATTCCAGGGCGTTTAGGAATTATATCATCAAGTTCTATCTGCTTTCCTTTGGGAATATGTCTTCTGGCAAAAAGGCTTTTACGAGCAGATTTCGCAGTTATTTCTTCTATTATATCATAGTCTATTTCACCATCTCCCAACATCGACATATTGACTTCTACAGATTGTCTCATTTTTTTAAATTCAGATTGAGTAAGTGAAATATTCTTATCCGGGCATTCATAGTCTCTGTCAATTGTAAAATGCTTTTCAAATATCCTAGCTCCAAGCATGACAGCAGCCTGTGTAGCGAATATCTCTTTTGTATGATCAGAGAAACCAACATTAAGATTAAACCTTTTCTTAAGAGATACTATTCGTTTCAGATTTACCTTCTCTGATGAAAGCGGATAAAGAGAAACACAGTGCATCAGAACAACATCAGGTGTGCCACTGCTTCTTAATAGATCAATCGCCATTGATATCTCATCTTCTGTTGATATACCAGTTGACATTATTACAGGCTTTTTTGTGTATGCTATCCTCTTAAGCAAAAAATGATTTGTTACTTCTGACGATGCTATTTTATAAATACGAATACCGATGTCCTCTAGGAAATCAACAGAATCGACATCAAAGGGTGATGAAAAAAATTCCATTCCAAGATTCTCTGTTTGTCTCATTAATTTAACATATACATCTTTATCAAGCACAAATTTTCTAAAAAAGTCAATATTTTGAGGATCTCCTGCTTTTTCACATCCATATTCAATAAGTGAATTAGAATAAACAGAATACATGTACTCCGGTACAAAAGTCTGAAATTTAACTGCATCAGCGCCTGCATTATAGGCTTCTGTTATCATTCTAGCTGCAATATCCGGATCGCCATTATGATTCAATCCTATTTCAGCAATAAATATTAGTTCCCTTCCCATAAAAATATCATTAAACACCTTCATTTAATATCTCCAATAGGTCAATTTGAATTTTTGAAAGATATGCATATTCAGTATTTGAATGATCTCTGAGAATTGATTTAAATATAGTATGTGCTTTTTGGGAGTAACCCATTTTTTTATAACATATCCCCATTGTATAATATGCCTCAACTCCTTCATCAGTATTACTGAATTCTGCATAAAGAGATCTATATATCTCTGCAGCTTTTAAAAAATTGTATTGATCAAAGAAAATTCTGGCAATGTGATTGTATGCCTCTTTTCTGTGGATACCGTGAATGAATATTTCAAGATATTCTTGAAACTCCTCAAGGGCTTTATCAGTTTGATTTAAATTATTGAGAAGTACAGCATTGCTGTACTTAATGTTATCAGAAAATCTTTTTAATTCTATGTTTGTATTGACCTGCTCCGCAATAGATAAAGATAGGTATTGATAAAATATTATAACTATCAATAATAATTTCAAAATGCATGAAGTTTTCAACATTATTATTCCCTTTAATTTTTTATATAATCTTAATTTACTAATTCCTAATAATAATATCGACAAAAAAAATAA
>JAXHTB010000097.1:0-11376 GCA_034190185.1 Spirochaetota bacterium
CAGAAAAATCCGATATTAAAGATATAACAGATAAAAACAGCAGGATGAATAATAAGTTTAAAACTAATCCTACTAAAGATATAAATATATATAACGATACTAATATAAGAGAAGGAAAATAATCATTTTATAAAAAATGTAATTATTATATAGGAGCTACTTAGCCATGATGCGATCACTTTTTTCCGGTGTTTCCGGTCTAAAAAATCACCAAACGAGAATGGATGTTATAGGAAATAATATATCCAATGTCAATACTTATGGATTTAAATCGAGCAGGGTCACTTTTCAGGATATGCTGTCACAGACAATTGCAGGAGCTGCAAAACCTGAAGAGAATAAAGGTGGAGTTAATCCAAAGCAGATCGGTCTTGGAATGACAATAGCCTCTATAGATAAAATATTTACACAGGGAAGCCTTCAAACTACAGGGAAACAGACAGATCTTGCAATATCTGGCGATGGATTATATATTTTAGCACATGGCGATAAAAAATACTATACAAGAGCTGGTACATTTGCGCTGGACAAAAATGGTAATCTTGTCAACCCATCAAATGGACTTAAAGTACAGGGTTGGATGGCTAGAGAAAATCAAGTTGGTGAAAAGGTCGTTAATCCATCAGGCAGTCTTGAGGATATAATAATCCCAATATATGATAAGGTTGAAGCTAAAGAGACAAATTATGTAAAATATAAATGTAATCTCAACTCAAAGTTGCCGATTCTCCCGCCCAATGCTACAGGCATCATGAGAGCCTCTGCTGGTGTAACAACGAATATAGATATTTATGATAAACTGGGCAACAACCAAAGGCTCACGCTTAATTTCTGGAAGACTGGTTCAAATCGATGGACAGCCTCAGCTGCGCTAACTAATGTTCAAGGAGATGTAACCCTTGATGTACCAGGAGGTGCAAACCAACCAAATCAGACAAATCCCTCAAGCAGGATAAATTTACGATTTGCTCCTGACGGGAGGATTATTTCATGTGGAGACGATTTGAGCCCTGATGAACTTAATCAGGGAAATTTGTTTGCAAATCTTGATTACAGAATAGCAGGGGATCCAACTATAAGAACTGTAAGGCTCGACCTTGGGATGTCCGGACAACTTGAAGGAATAACACAATTCTCTTCTCCTTCAACAACAAAAGCAGTTGAGCAGGACGGATATTCTATGGGATATATGGAGGATTTTAATATAGATAACTCTGGAATAATTACAGGTGTCTTTTCAAATGGGGTAAAGCAGGCAGTAGGACAGGTATCTATGGCGGTTTTTACTAATCCTCAGGGGCTCACAGCATCCGGAGAAAATCTCTTTGAAGTCTCAAATAACTCTGGGATTCCCAACATCGGCGCTGCTGCAAGCGGTGGCAGGGGGAAGATAATAGCTGGAACGCTTGAGATGTCTAATGTTGACCTTTCTGATCAATTTACTGATATGATTGTCACACAAAGGGGATTTCAGGCAAACTCAAGAACCATAACAACATCAGACCAGATGCTCCAAGAACTTATAAATCTAAAAAGATAGCACTATGATCTGATTAAGCCTTAATTGCAGATTAACTCTCGGACCTTCTCTTTGAGTTCATCTAAATTTCCTGATTTAGTTAAATAGGCATCAGCTGCCCATGTCATAAAATTGCTTCTATAGTCTGAATAAGCAGTATAGATAATTATCGGTAGTTTTTTGTCTTTGGAAAGTATCTTGCCCAAGGTCTCAATTCCATCCATCACTTTCATCCTGATATCAAGTATAACAAGATCATATCTTATCTTTTTAACCTTTTCTATTGCCTCAATGCCATTAGAAACCTGGTCAACATCAAACCCCTCTTCCATGAGTTCTGCAGCGTAGAGTTCTCTTTGATTCTGCTCATCCTCAACGATTAGTATTTTACTCATAGCGCCCTCATTACACAGTCTTTTGGGAATCCACTGCTCTATAAATCCTTTTATAATTATATCATCATAATATTCTATCTAATTTTAATATAGTCAAGATTTATTTATATAATGAATTTTGTAATTATAACATTCTATGTTAATTTCAACAATACATTTTTTTATAGAAAAGATAATACTAATTGCATTGATTATTAGTATATTTTATTAAAGTACAAAGAATATAACAGTAGCTTTATCTACTCACAGGAAACACAATCCCATGAAAAAATTAACTACAAAGCTGAGGTGATCTTATAAAATGATTCAATATCTATTTAAAATAGCGGTAATCTCCCTTCCCCTAATACTTCATCTTTATTGTGCATCAATAAACATATTTGATTATAATAACAAAAATACTGCTACTGGTATTACCTCAAACAGCATGATCTCTAAAGCAGAGATAGACCGAGACAGGACCTACGAAATCTATTTTTACATTGATATAGAGGAGGAATGCATAAAAATTGATATTTCTTCTCAATTCTTTGATAGAATTTATAAAAAAAATATCTTTCTTAAAACATATTTTATTGTGGAAAGGGCTATTGATAGCAGTAAATTTAAAAACAAGGGAGTCAAGGGATATTTTTTTTCGGAGTTGGGAAGAAATTTCAATAATGACTGGAAAATAAAGAAGGGCTTAGTAATCTGCTCGTCCCAGGATAACCCTCTTCAAAAACTGAATAAGGGAATTTATAGGATAAGATTTACTGTATTTAAAAAAACGAACTTTAATTATACAATTGATATTTTTTCAAATAATAAAATCGATTTCAAAAAACAGATTTCAACTAATTGATATTTTTGTTAGTCAAATCTGATTGTTTTAACATTATCAAGAGATTTGATACTTTCAAATAATTTACGGATACTAAAATCTTCGTCTACCCTGCAATGCATGATCACCTCTGTGGTCCCGGTTTCTATATCCTCCCTTATTGATGGCTGTTCTGTATGTATATTCAATGCCTCGACAGTCTCAAATATTTTTTTTGGTTGTAATCGCTCAGAATTGATAACAACTGAAAGTATTCGCAAATTCTTCTGTTCAAACAAAAGATCTTCTATTAAACCAAAACCATAAAGTATAGCAACTAAAAAAAAAGTTGATATAAAACCGAGTAGATAATATCCAGCGCCAAAGGTGAGGCCAATACCTGAAGTGACCCAGATAGAAGCAGAGGTTGTTAATCCTTTTACATTAAATCCATATCTTACAATAGCTCCTGCCCCAAGAAATCCTATGCCGCTTATAACCTGCGCTGCCAGTCTACCAGGATCTGCATTTGAGCCATCTTCAATAAAATCGGCTGGGATATAGATTGAAAGAAGCATCACAATAGCTGCGCCCAGGGAAAGGGCCATGTGCGTGCGCATTCCAGCAGGCTGATTATGCTTTTCCCGCTCAATTCCGATGACGAAACCGGATAGTGAAGCGCATAATAATCTTAAAATTATGATGACAGGCGAGTTAACTTCAAATTCATTGAGAAAATCAAACAATGGTAATCTCCATTAGCTTCCTATTTATACCTTCAATCTGTTTAATTACCTCTTTTTTAGAGGTCCCACCTGAAGAAATCTTTCTCTCAGTTGATAACTCAGGATTTAGAATATTCACTATATCATCCTTAAAAACGGATGAAAATTTCTGTAATTCTTCTACAGATATATTAAAAAAATTTATTCTATTTTCCTCACAATGCTGAACAATTTTCCCGACAATCCCATGAGATTCCCGAAAGGGAACACCCTTCATTACAAGATAATCGGCAAGGTCAGTAGCCGTAGAAAAATTGCTGCATATCGAGGTGTTCATTCTTTCAGTATTTATCTTCATAGTTGAAATCATCTCAAATAGTCCTTCAAGAGAGAGTTTTACAGTATCCACTGAATCGAAGAGGGGCTCTTTATCCTCCTGCATATCCCTGTTGTATGTTAGGGGAAGTCCTTTCATAGTGGTTAATAACGACAGCAGATTACCATATAGTCTTCCGCACTTGCCTCTAATGAGCTCAGCAATATCTGGATTTCTCTTCTGAGGCATTATTGAGGAACCGGTAGTAACACTGTCGGATAATCTTATAAATGCAAATTCTGATGATGACCAAAGAACAAGCTCCTCACAAAATCTTGAGAGATGCATACCTAAGATAGCTGAAAAATAGAGAAAATCTAGAACAAAATCTCTATTACTAACTGTATCCATTGAGTTAGATGTAATTTTGTTAAAACCCAACTCCTGTCGCAGGAACTCCCTGTCGTTTCTGTAATTAACGCCAGCAAGAGCGCCAACGCCAAGAGGCATAGATTCGCATGCTTTAACAGCAGTATTCAGTCTTTCGATATCTCTAATAAACGCCCAGGTATGGGCAAGTAGATAGTGGCTAAATCTGACAGGTTGAGCAACCTGTAAATGGGTATATCCAGGCAGAATGATATCGATATGCTCCTTAGCAAGATTTACAAGCTTATCAATAAGATTCTTAAGTAATAATTTAATTTCTCCACCCTCATCCTTAATATAGAGCATAAGATCAAGAGCGATCTGGTCATTGCGGGATCTTCCTGTATGTACCTTTCTACCTATATCACCGATTCGATTGATAAGTTCTGCCTCAATATTCATATGTATATCTTCAAAAGAGGCGCTGAATTCGAATTTATTCTCATCAATATCCTTCTTGATACTGAGTAATTCTTTCTCAATATTCCTCATCTCCTCTTCTGATAATATATCAATTCGATTCAGCATCTTAACATGCGCAATAGTACCGTGAATATCCTGCTTGTACAGCCTATAGTCAAAATGAATAGATGATGATATCCTTTCAGTTATATCTGAGGTGGGATTTTGAAATCTGCCTCCCCATAATTTCGTACTCTTCTGATTATCCATTCCCCTTTTTTGGTTATTCTTATTCATCTTTTAAGTTGAAAAATATCTATTACTGTATAATTTCTAAAACCTCATCAATATATTGCTCAAGGTCTTCTATTAGAGGTTTCATTTCATATTCCAGTATATCAGAAAGGTTGATTATATCGTTGTTTTCCATCACATTTACAATCTCAGAAAGCAAATTATGTATCTCAGCATTTTTTTCATTCATATCAAAATCATTGACTATTATCTCTTTTAAATCTATCTCAAATACAGAGGCAATTTGAAGAATAGTTCTGCTGTATTTAAATATAAAATCTGTAAAAGCCTGAAGTTTCTCTGATGCTTCGTAATCTTTTCCAACCTGGAAAGCACAAGCTGTTTCTTCCAGATTATTCAGTTGTATAGGGATATTCTCCTTAATTTCAAAAAGAGACTTCACAAGAGAATCAGGAGAGTCGATGCTTTTATAAATCAATGATTTTAATTCATCACTGACTAACATCATTCTGAAGATATTTTCAAAAGCTACAAAGAGATTTTTCCCAGTCTTAAAAAGCTCAATTATAGAAATAGCATCCTTTTTTGTCAAAATAATATCATTAAATTTATCTAATTCATTAAGATATTCTGCAATCTTTTTATCCTTATATTTTATTTCATGAGCATCCATTGAGAGCAACATTATTACACTATTTAATACATCAATAAGCCATGTTGTGCCTTCGATGAGCGATTCTTTCTGAGAGAGATCAGGTTTTTCATCCTTAATTGAATTATCCATAAAATTCTTAACTTTAACACAGTAATCAATACCCTCATTTAAAGAAGAAATTACAACATCAGCGCTGGATCTCACTATACAATTTATCTGCTTAACATTACTAATAGGGATATCTGGCAAATCATCAATAAAATAACTCTTTTCATCAATCAGGGCATTAGTAAATACTAATGCCCTCTCCTTAATCCATTCATTCATCGATTCTATTACATCAGATACGGTCTTCTCGTTTTCCAGTTCAAAGCTGACTGGACAATTATTGATTTGAACCTCCATCTATTTACCTCATACTATTATTTTCCCCTGCTGCCTTGACCTGAATTACCCATGCCCTTCATCTGAGATTTCATCCAATTACCTTGAGACTTGGCACCAGAAACAGCTTTTTCCATAGCAGTAAACTTTCTTCTCAATTTATCTTCATATTTCTTCAAATGCTCTTTTTGTCGCTCTATTCTATCCTCGGAAGATTTTATAGCATTGTCTTCCATATCTATTTTCGCTACAATAATATTTTTCCCGGTCTGTATATAAGGTTTTACAGTATACACCAATCTATATCCTAACCCATTATCTATCCTATCATCACCATCTGTATCTGATCCAAAAAATTCCAGAATCCCTTCAGGATTGTCCATGATCACTTTTTTTAGCATTTCCTCATCAATTAAAAGCTTACCTTCTTTTATTGATTCCCAATCAGCATTTATTGCTCCGGTTGAAACGCCGATCTGAGGAAAAATTCTTATAGGCTTATCTGCCATACTGTGATAGGCCTCACCTATAACGGTCTTCAAGCTATTCTCAAGTCTTGAGATTGTCATATCTCCAACAAAAGGGCCGCTTGTATATTTGACTTTATTATATTCTCCAGGTTTAGTTGTCTTTGATGCCTTTGTAAGCTGTTTATTATAATCGAGATATTCATTATAGAGTTGCACAAATTTTTTTATTTTATCCACAGCCTTCTCGATATCAGGTTCAATTGTTAATGAAACAGGAATTTTTGAGGTGTTTCTAATATTTAGTGTGACCCCCTTTAATACATCATCAAGGTTATTATTTTTATCTCTAACAACCTCAATACCATCAACCTTTAACTTTGCATCATTAGCTTTCGTAATAATATTCTTTGGTTCAAGAATGCCATAACCTTTCAAGGGAGTTATAATCCGAACATCTGAAAAAGTTGCAATACCGTCATTGCAATAAAAGACTATTTTACTAATTATTTTTCCAGAAAAATCAATTCCAACAGGCATCTCTTGTTTTCCCTTTCTATTCTTATCTAAACTGTAGATCTTCTCTCTCCTAGTCCCATTATCAACTGACACAATCCCAATCCCTACAACATCATCAATTATCTCCTTCTCAATCTTTTTTTCTTCAATAGAGCGTATCCTCGAAATATTATACCCCTTTAATTCAATCCCCTTTATTATAACCTTCTCTTCAGGACCTATCTCAATTCTATAAGGCAGTACCTCTTCCTCTTCCTTCTCCTTAACCTTTTTCGGTTTATTAATATCAATATTAAACTCAAGTGTAGTGTCCTTTTTTACTGGAATTGCCACAGGTAAAATATATTCCTTCCAAACTATACTCTTTAAAGTTAATGATCTTCCATTATTATCCACTCTTAAGCTGCCATTTTGTTCTTTTATAGTTTTATCACCGATATAAGAGGTGAAATATTTTTTATCTAATATGATATCAGTCTCATTTTTACTTTCGCCTTTTTCACCCTTAATCAGCCCAATAGTTTTAAGGAGTTTTTTATCACCGTTTAGAATAATCTCACCCTTTTTACCTGGTGTCTTGGACTCAATAGTCAGTATATAGTTTTTATCAGTAGTTTTTATGGTTGAGGTTGAAACAAGATCAGAGGCTGTTTCTTCTATTTTTCTTTGCAGGGATTTCAGTTTACCTCCTCTGAATTTGATAATTTCAGATTCCCCATTTACTTCTATTCTGAATTTTCCAGAAGGGAGATTCCTGTCCTTTAATATTGTGTCAGAAGATATTTTATGAGTTGTAGCAAGTTCGATTACCTCAATCTTCCTAACGCCATTCTTAGCGAACTTGCTGGCAGTGGCTTCTAAAACGCCAGGATTAGAAGATATTGCTCTTTTATCATTATAGGAGGCTCTAAATCCATAGAGGTCCTTGGCAGCATTACTTAAATTTGTAAGACGAGATTTAAGGCCATTTAAAGCCTCTTTCTTCCTGCGGGATGCCTTAATTTCATTTTCCCATTGTCTGATAGGCCTTGCTTCAACATCGACAAGCTTTTTGATTACATTATCAGTATCGATCCCGGAGGCCATCCCTCCCATTGTGATTGGCATAGTTATCCCTCACAAGCATTGCTAATAGGGTAAAAAAATCGTTCTCTTGATCTTTTTTACTGCAAATTCATGACAATTTAAATAAATAACATCTTCAAATTTATTAAAATTTCGAAGATAGTAAAATAATCATACTATAATATCACATCTATTATTGATAATATAGCAAAATCATTTTAATTTATCAATAAATTATCGACATAATTTGCAATATATATTAATACCAATCATATAAATAATGTAATTACCTTAACTCATCAACAAACATACCGAGTAATTCATGAAACCTTTCAAGCAATTTAACTACCTCTTTAGGCGGAATTTCTCTAATTATATCGTTAGTATGCAGATCAGAAACCTTCATAATAACTCTATTAGCTTTTTTGTTATAAGTGAAAGATATCCTTCTATCTACAGATTTCGCTGCAGAATTTAAGGCATCTACTGCATTTTCAACATTTTCTCTAGTGAGTGTAGTATTATTTACTTTTTGCTTCTCAAGAGTTAGCTGTTCGTTTAAATTTTTTATTGAAGATAATTTTGATTGTGTCAAATTATCTGCTTTGTTGACTATTATCTCCATTTTATCCTCCTTGAACTATTATTTCCTCCCTGGATAAATTATATATTAGCTAAACAATATCTTATTAATTTTATATACTTATTTGTTATTCTTAAAAAATGACTAAAACTAACTGCAATATATATCTTAAGAAAATATATTTGAGCTATTAGTTTGATTACATCCATTACCTATGTTTAGCCTTTATATGACTAAAATGTTATACATTATAAAAGAGATATTTAAAAAATCATCTCTAAAATAAATTAAAAATACCCCTCTCTGACAGTTCCATCAGAGAGGGATTGAAACCGGCTGCACTGTATAGCCAGTATCATTAAAAAACGGTTCTCACACGAGTAGTTTAATAAAAACTTCAGACTTCATATTAGCCTGAGCCAACATCGCAATACCACCCTTGAGAAGAACCCGGTTCTTTGTAAATTCAACCATTTCTGATGCCATATCTGTGTCCCTTATACGGGAATCTGCAGACATCATATTCTCATGGGACATTGCAAGAGCCATTATTGTATTCTCCATTCTATTGAAGTAAGCGCCAAGATCTGCCCTTTGTCGATTTAGCTTGTCCAGGGCTAAATCAACATATCCTATCATGGCATTAGCCAACCCAACATTAGAGATAGAACGCTTTTTTGCATTTTCATCAATTAAATAAAGTGCTTTTGCGCTCATTGTCTCAATATATGCCCTTATACGCTGATTCTGGTTTGGTCCCACATGAAAGAAAATGCTGCCGACTTTACTGTTTTTAGCGTAAATCCCTGTCAGCATTTTCATACGGTTGAACTCCGCAGAGGTTGCTATTCTGTCAACCTCCTTAATGAGCTGTGAAACCTCAACCTGAATAAGCATTCTGTCCTGATTGGAATAAATTCCATTTGCAGCCTGCACCGATAGCATCCTTATCCTTTGAAGAATGCCATTTATTTGTTGAAGTGATCCCTCAGCAACCTGTATAAAAGAAATGCCATTCTCAGCATTCTTTCCAGCCTGGGTCAGACCATTTATCTGGGTACGCATCTTTTCAGATACAGCTAGCCCAGAAGAATCATCTCCTGCTATATTTATCCTTTCACCTGATGCAAGTTTCTCAATCGATTTATCCAACCTTTGAGAAGTTAATTTGAGCTGCCTGCTTGCAAATATAGCGCTCATATTATGATTGATTCTCATTGTAATTCCCCCCCTTGCCCTGTTTCAGCGCTGCTTTCTTTAATTTTTATGAAGCAACTTCTGGATTTTTTCAATGTATATAGTATTTATACACTGAATCTGCTTTTACAGATATAAGGTTTACTCCTTTCCGCGCCGTTAGGACTGCCCATCATCCGGTCGACACCCACTGTCGAAATTTTCTTCCGGCAGCGTGTGATGCCCTCCCGACATCACATGCTGCCGGAAGGCCGGTGGTTAGCGACGGCCCCTCAAGCTCTAGGGTAAGAGAGAGAGAATCGATCCTTTTTTTCAAAGGAATAACGACCCCTATCATAAGACTGTATCATTATAACAATCTTATAACAGATTTTGGTTGCAAATTTGCCTGGGCAAGCATGGCTGTGCCGGTTTGAACCAGAACCGTGTTCTTTGTAAACTCTACCATCTCTTCTGCCATATCAACATCCCTTATACGGGATTCAGCAGCTTGGACATTTTCAAATGCTGTCATCAATCCTTTGGCAGTCATCTCCAGCCTATTATAGTAGGCTCCAAGATCTGCTCTCTGTTTTGCCAGCCTTTGTAATGCGTTATCCATAATCCCGATAGCCATATTGGCTCCTGTGGGTGAGGAAAGAGATACTGATATCCTTCCAGTGACATCCCGCATTTTAAATGCCTGCGCAGTCATAGTGCCGATAAACACCCTTTCGCGTTGATTAGGGTTAGCTCCAAGATGGAACCACATACTTGCCTTGCTATTAATCCTTGAATATAAACCAGTCAGGATCTTAAACCTATTGAACTCGGCCTGCGAAGAAATTCGATCGACCTCGTCAACAAGAGCTGAAACCTCAACCTGTATCAACTGCCTGTCCTCATTTGAATAAATACCATTGGCAGCCTGAATTGCCAGAACCCTGATTCTCTGAATAATCTGTGATGATTGATCTAGATAACCCTCAGCGGTCTGAACAAAAGACATCCCATCTTCGGTATTCCTTTCAGCTTGTCTTAAACCCTGTATCTGAGTTCTCATCTTCTCGGAAACAGCAAGACCTGAAGCATCATCTCCGGCTTTTGTGATCCTTTCACCGGAAGCGAGCTTCTCCATACTTTTATTTACTGCCCAGTGAGTAAACTTTAATGCTCTATTAGCATTAATAGCACTCATGTTATGATTGATAATCATTTTACACTCCTTTGTTTATTTTCTGGCCTCCCTGCCAACCGAATACAGGGGCAGATCTGAATACGGTTGTATGATACCAGGTTTATCACGACCTTAACCCTTTACAACAGTCGAGATAAATGCAGCCTGTTCCAGGCTTGTATTTGGGCTTACACAAAACTAGAACAAAAATGTACAATAATGTGAAAAATTATCAATCAGATGATTGCAACCATATAGTTTTCAAAGAACCGATAACATCAAGGAGAGAATACTCCTTGTTCGTATTTACGACACCTATGGCATACTAATTTAGGTTGATTATTAGATAATAAACTTAATTATCAACGATTATTCAAGAATTTGATCAATTTATAGATCATATTATCTACAACCTTATTTTTTTTAGTTTATTATAAAATTTTTCATTTTTTTTATCAAATTATTAGACTTTGCAAAAAAGCTACTCTATATTATCACTGCTAAAGG
>JAXHTB010000098.1:0-11375 GCA_034190185.1 Spirochaetota bacterium
GGCATCTCAAGAGAGAAGAACAGAGCAGACTTTTTCTCTTTAAGCACAATATGATTTGCAATATTAAGCGCTAAGGAGGTCTTACCCATTGAGGGGCGGCTCGCAATAATGATCAGTTCAGATTCATGAAAACCTGTAAGCATGGAATCAAGGTCCTCAAAGCCTGAGGATATCCCTGTAACAGGCTTTTTGGTTTCAAACATGCTTTCGATATTCTCCATGGTTTCCAGAAGAACATCGTTAATACTCCTGAAATCTGTTGTTATCCTTTTATCAGTAACCCTGAAGATATCATGCTCTACCTCATCGACCAGTTCATTTGTATCCTTAGACATATCATAGCATTTGTCAATCACATCTGAAGAAACAGCTATTAATTTTCTTCTAAGGCTAAGCTCCTTGACCCGTCCAGCATAAAATTGGGCATTTGCAGAGGTGGATGATGATCGATAAAGCTCAACAATTGCAGCATCCCCACCGATTTTATCAAACTGATTTTGATCAACTAACTGCTGTTTAAGAGTAATCAGATCAACAGGAAGGTTCTTTTTATCTAAGGAAAGAATGGCCTCATATATCATTCTATATGAATCAATATAAAAATCATCGCTCTCAAGTATACCGGTAATCTTAAGAAGAGCTTCCCTACTTAGAAGAATTGACGCTAGACAGGACGCCTCTGCTTCAACATCCTGAGGGGGAAGATTTATATTCACCTTCACCTACTCCTTATCAACAGTTACCCAGATTTTTGAAGTAAACCCTTCATCCAATTTTATTGGAACCTCATACTTTCCGATCTGTTTAATAGGATCATCAAGCTGTATTTTTCTTTTATCGATCTCAAAACCTTGTTCCTGAAGTTTTTTAGCAATATCTATAGAGGTTACTGAACCAAAGAGTTTACCACCCTCCCCAACATTAGCCTCTATTGACACTTCAATTGTTGACAGGGCTTCTGAAATCTTTTCAATTTTATTTCTTCTCTTCTCTTTTTTTATTTTCACAAGGCGCTTTTGATGCTCAATTGCCCTTTTACTGACCTCATTTGCAACAATAACCAGCTTTTGTGGTAAAAGATAGTTTCTTACATATCCTGGTGAGACATCTTTTATATCTCCAGATTCCCCTAATCCTATGACATCCTGCTGAAGTATAACCTTCATAGCAAACTCCTATATTATAGTATAGATTTATATTTTCTCTGTATAGCAAAATATTGATAATATTATATATACTTCTATAATTTAAGGCACAAAGATATTGAGATATATAAAATAATTATCAATATTACTGATTAGTTTATAACTGATTCCCTCCATCTTCTGCATTCTCCTTCAACTTCCTAAAATCGATCCAAAGATCTAAAATCCCAAATCCTGTTAGTAATATCGCAAAAAAAAGGAGAAACTCCAAACCCAATATCATAATTAACATAAAAGCAACACCTAATAAAAATACAGGGATACCCTTTTTTTTCAAGAAAAATTTTATTATTCCAATCGACTGAAGTAAATACAAAAAGGATAATATTAAAGCAATATTAAATGTTACCATATACAGAAGGTAGTCTAAATTCTTGTCAACGAATAAAACAATCATCCAACATGCAATTAATGGGAAAATAAGATAATCGTTTAAAGTAAAGGTCTCAATCCCTTTAATCCTTTCATCATCCTTAATTATATATCTAATAAAAACAAATTTTGTAATAAAAAATCCAAAGATCGATAACAAAAACGAATTTACAAAATAGGCAAATGGAATAAAATCCTTAAAAATGCTTAAAAAATCATCGATATTTTTTGTTAATTCTTCCCTATCTTCTTTTGTAATAACCTTAGTTTCATCTACAAATTTATGGATCTGTTCCTTTGAGGTTACTAAAAAATCGGCATTATGGTAATAATTGAAGTAATAGTGATTTGAAGTAATAAAAAAGGTCAATACAAATGTTGATAAAAGAATATAAAATTGAAAGGAACGTTTATTCCGAAATGTTAAGCCTGATATTACCCCAATAACAACTGGAAAGATTAGTATAGGCAGCAAAAAAAAAGAAATTAACAGTATAAAAATACAAGATCCAATGACAACCCAATAGTACTTGTTAATTATGCTTGATAATCTATAAATCAGTATAGAAATAGGTACAATGAGTAAAAGACAAAATAATAGCGGAAAAATATTAAATCTCTCCTTTCTTTATTACATGAAAAATCCTTATTAAGTATAATTCTAAATGAACCATAGATAAGACATTATTCAAAAAGATAGATAAAGCACAGAATACGTTTATTATTTAACAATAAAGGGCAAAAGCGCGAGAATCCTTGCGCGTTTTATAGCTATAGCGATTTCTCTCTGATGTTTAGAACATGCCCCTGAAATACGTCTTGGAAGGATTTTCCCTCTATCTGTAATAAATTTTTCTAGTATTTCTGGTTTCCTATAATGAATTACAAGATTTTTATCTTGACAGAAATGACAGCCTCTTCTCTTGAATCTTGGATTTCTATATGGTTGTGGCTTTACAAATCTACCCTGTTGTCTCCCCCTAGGCGCTGGAGACTGGTGTTGCTCCTTTTTAGTTTCCTGTGAAACATTCTCACTTGAAGTTGGGACGTCTGGGGTATTTTCCTCTACTACAGTAGCTGTTTGAACAATGCCCTGGGTCTCTTCAGTAACTGATTCCATAATTTCTTTTTTTTCATCCTCTATAGGGGCTGTTTCCTTAATTTCATTTCCATTCTCATTATTGTTTGTTTCTTCGGTCATTTAAAACTCCAAAACCATAATTTATAATACTTCTTATATTAGAAGGGGATATTATCATCTGAGAATACATTGTCATCAGGAGCCGGTCTGCTATTAACAGTCTCTATTTGTGAATTATTTTCATCTGATGAATTACTTACCCCAGAATAATTCTCCATACCTGCATCAGCGCCTGCCTTCGAATCTAGAAATTGAAAATTATCCACTACTATTTCAACTTTGTAGCGTTTATTTCCATCTTTGTCAACCCATGAATTCTGCTGAAGCCTTCCCTCTACGCCGATTCTGCCACCTTTTTTACAGTACTCAACAATAACCTCTCCCAATTTTGACCATGCAATACAATCAAAATAGGAAACATTCTCTGTTTTTTCCCCGGCAGATGTTGTATATGTTCGATTATTTGCAAGAGAAAAATTTGCTATTGGAGTTCCGCTTTGGGTAAATCTTAATTCAGGGTCTTTAGTAAGTCTTCCAATTAAAAAAACCCTATTGAGATCAGTTGCCATCAGAATCCTCCTCTGCTTTGGATTTAGCATCTTCTTTCTTATCAAATTTCACAAAAAGATATCGTAAAATATCATCAATTAGACGAAAATCTGTTGTAATCTTACTTATTGCATCCTTGGGTGATTCAATGGTCATAAAAAGATAATATCCCTCAGTTTCATTCTCTATCTGATATGCAAGTTTTTTAATATCCCAGGATTCCTCAGTAATAACTGACACTCCATGTTTATGAAGGATTTGTGTTACCTTCTCCTTTACAGATTCAACTGAGTCCGATATTCTAAGAATTACAGTAAGTTCATATGTCAAAACCAATTCTCCTTTGTAGTAAATCCATGATAAATTATGAATTATATATTTTAATGTATTTGTTATCTTATCAATATATTTTAAATCCAAGAAGTTGAATACAGATTAAAATTTGTCAAGATAATATTGAAATTCTTCTATAGATAAGCTTTATACGCTGATTTTACGAATTAAGAATATAATCTGTCAAGATTCTATAAGTAATATAAATTTATCAACTATTATTTTTCAATTCATGCAAAAAATTAGTACTACATCAAAACCAATTAAACAGGATCTATTCAATTATTTTCAACTGCTGTATACCACAGATTGATATGTACAAGATATAAACCTTCGTCGCAAAAGGATTCAAGTGTTTTCCTTTTCTAATGAGTTTATCAATGCCTTTAGCTACCTTATATTATCAACCACCCAAGATCGATCAAGGTGGATACTATTACTTATTCTCATGTCTCTTCTATATAACGTTATAACGCCTGTGCTGAGATGCTGAAAACGCACTGCTGTTTTCGATTCTCCAGCGATTTGTTATCTGCCAGATACAGGTCAAGCTTCATACACTTAAAGCTTTTTTTGCTCTATAATGAAAGAATGCTTATAATAATTCCAAGTATCAATTGAAATAATACATCTCCAATATACACCTTGAGGGGAAGTCCTATGCATACCCCAACAATCAAGGATAATAAACCAGATATTATTAATCCAATTATTCCGAAAGTAATTCTAAAGAGGGATGAAGCTATTATGACAGCAATTATAGACTTGTTGAGGAAAAATCAATTACTCAACTAAAAGAGATCCATCTTTCAGAATAATATCTAGAATATAAGAATCTCGTTTGGAATTTAGGGGTGTATACAACACAAATTGACCATTAAACTGAAAAATATCCCCTTTTTTAAGGGCTTGCAAATATTCTACTGTATTAGTAAAAATAAAAAGTCTAATATTAAGATTTCGTTCTTCTTTGGCAATTAAAACAATTCTATACTTTCTTTTATATCTACCAAATTCTTCAACAGACTCAATATAACCTTTTCCTTGAATAATATTATTTATTGTTTTATCAAAAAAGGTATCTCTTTTAATCGGGGATAACTTTTTAAAACTCGAATAATATTCCTTGTTTAATATTATCGGATTACCAGACTCCTTTAATTGTTCAGAATATAGAAATGACGACAATATAAAGAGCAGAATTACAACCTTTCCCAGTAGCTTCATTTCGTAATATGTTGGATTATAGTTATTTAAATTACAAGCATTATCTTGTATCTGCATGAATAAAATTAGCAACTTAATCCTTTTATCTGTTTCACCAAAGGGGAGAAGTTGCTATAAATCCAATTAATACCATTAAAATATATCTGTAAAATAATTGCAAATATTCTTCATTAAATTAAGTAATAATTCAAAAAAAAATTGAAGAATATTTTCCTCTTTACTTTAAGATAATATAGCAATTCTCAAGAAGGACAAAGTTTATTTAGTTGATCATTACAAATAATTAACTACTATTGAGAATTTTCAAAGTCTAATGAATAGAGTTTAGAATCCCTAATTATCTCCATATTATATATTCTATGCTTTGATTTTTTCAATATTTTTACAAATATCTCAAGGTTAGATATATCCCTGCCATTAAGCGACATAATAATATCTCCTCTCTTTAATCCACTTTGATACCCAGCGCCCATTGGAGAAAGATATGATACTACAACATTTCTAGTTTTTTTATTTTCATCAAGTTCAATACCATAAATTGAATATAGACGCTGAAGCCTTCTCTGAATATTCTGATGAATACGCTTTTCTCGAAAAATCAGGCTATGTTCATATAGCTTTCCTTCTCTGGAAATCTTTAGATCCAACTCTGATCCAACAGTTTTATTCCTGACAGATTTAATCAGCTCATTTAAGGTTAGCAACCTTTCCCCGTTTATTCTATAAATTATATCACCTTTCCGTATACCAGCAAAATCTGCAGGTGAATCTTTAATTACAGATATCACCTCTAAGAAACTACTCTCACCCTTCCTATAACTCCTTCTCTCTCTTACTAGGAAGCCAAGCCAACCCCTTCTTACCCTGCCATATTTTTTCAGATCTGAACAAACCCTCTTAACAATATTAGAAGGTATAGCAAAGCTTATCCCTTGATATCCTCCAGAAACAGTTCGAATTGCTGTATTTATCCCCACGAGCTTGCCTGATAGATTAACTAGCGCCCCTCCTGAGTTGCCTGGATTTATAGGCACATCTGTTTGAATAAAGTCTTCAATATCAGCAAATCCAATATCGCTTCTGCCCTTTGATGAAACAATACCTGATGTAATAGACTGGCTAAGTCCGTATGGATTCCCGATAGCTATAACCCATTCTCCCTCAAGCAGATCATTAGAATTATCAAAGACAATTGGCAAAAGCTCATTTTCTCCTTTATCAATTTTTAACAGAGCAATATCTGTCTTATCATCAGCGATGTAGTATTTGCCATTATGAAAATCAATTACATCGCATCCAGATCCATCATACAGGGCAACCTGAAAAAAATCTCCCTTTTTTAGAACGTGATAATTAGTTACTATATACCCATCAGTGGATAATATAGTACCTGATCCATAACCAACTTTTGTTAGATACTTTTTCCCTCTCTTTACAAAGGATTTATAGATTACTATGTTAACAACAGAGTGTTTTGCTTTTTTCGCAGCATTAATAAAATATCTATTAAATTCAATAAATTGATTAGCATATAATTTGGTTGTAAACAGGCTGATTATAACAAAGCAAATGAGTATGTCCTTGATCATGGCATTATTTACTTCTAAATATTGATTTAATGAGATAATTCACACAAAAGGCGCTATTGTTGAATATTTCTTAATCAAAACAATACAAAAGATACAGAATATTTCATCATAGATAACGCAAGTGTACTCTAACTTAATATTATAATATTATTTTGAAACTATATAAAAAAGGGGGTCTTAACCCCCTTTAAAGTCAATAATAAATTATTTATTCCTTATTATATTCGGAATAAAATGTGTAATAACTTATAAATCATATCGATGTATCTTTATATTATTACTTCTTATTTATATAATGAACGCTTTCTTAGATCATAGTAATAAAGGCATAAACATCCACTATTGAAGCTTATAAATTCACATTAAATCTATCTTAACATCTCTATTTAACACCTGGTTTTCCCGGCGCCTTCTTTTCTGGTTCAGATTTGGCAGATGTTGTAGTTTCAGGATTTAAAATCCTGTTTCGATTATCTGCCTTATGCACATTAAATCTTCCCTCAGATTTTTTAGGATCCAATTGCTCAAGTATCTTTATTGCATATGATTTAGCAATTCTGACATGAAAAATTGATGATTTAAAAAGATTATCGATTGCTGAATCATCTGCATCATCTATTTGACCGTATGCAATCCATAATCTCATCATATTCTTAAAAAGAATTCTGTTCTTATTAGGATCAAATTTCGTAGATTCATCAAGCGAAAAATTTAATATTTTATCAGAGCATTCATCAAGCATCTCTATACTTTGTTTTCTATATACTGTGAATATTTTTTTACATAACTGAGTAATATCCCTTTTGTTTTTTTCAAGCTCGACCCTTGCATATATTACATTTCTTCTATAAAACAATCCTACTCCTTTCTTATAGCTTGCATATATTTTTTTATATTCTTCTCCCCAATCTTGCTGCTGCTTGAAATTTGATACAATAACCTTCAACATGTAGATATTCTCTAAATTCTCTTTAATAAGCTTCTCGGAAACTCTAATACCTGTAAATCTTGCAAGATAATTATCTTCTGGTCTCTCAGCCTCAGTATATGCAAGGCTGGGATCGCGTTTAATTGCTTCTTCATCAGCTTTTTTTTCTTGAGAATTTGCGAGTGATGGAAAGATAAGGATACTCGCTAAAAAAAATAAATAAACTTTTTTAATTTTTGATGCTTTCATAACAACACTCCTTGTAACATTATTTAATACCTTAATTTTGCCTCCATGCATAACAAAAACTCTTTCTTTAATAATAAAACAGGGTTTGTATATATGCAACTTTTTTTTTTATTATTTAAAAAAAAACATGTAACAATTAATTGTTTTTTATATACAAGAACCATCAGTTCAAACAAAAATAAATAAAAATAATATACACACCAAAATGTATGTTATTTATTAAAAATAATTGGTATAAATAATTATAGAATTATTTTATTATAACAGATTGATATGAATAAATTGTCATTTCTATAAAAATTACAACTTTCAATATGTCAATTCTAATTAAATTGAAATAGATATAATTATCTTATTTATCTCATTTTTTCAAGAATTAGACTAGTCCAGTTACCAAAAGTTAAAGTATTCTCACTGATTCACAATTATAATCCTTACATCCATTACATTTGTATTTGTCGGACCGGTTATTATAAGATCCCCTAAAGCTTTAAAAAAATGATAGGAATCGTTATTTTCTATATATTTATCTATTTCTATCCCTTTTTCCGCAGCTCGTCTTAGTGTAAAGCCATCTGATATAGCGCCTGCTGCGTCAGTAGGACCATCAGTTCCATCTGTTCCAATACTTGCTAAAGTTATATTGTCCCATCCATCTATGTAGACTGCGCCATGAAGGGCAAATTCCATATTTCTACCCCCTAATCCATCCCCAGTTATTGTAACTGTGGACTCCCCACCGCTTATCACACAAGCCGGAGTTTCTAAGGGATTAGATGATGATACTATCTCCTTTGCAATCACAGAATGAAAAAAGCTAACATCTTTTGTTTCTCCTTCAAATCCAGATGAAAGAATGATGCTATTATAACCCCTCTTTTCAGATTCTGCCTTAGCTGCATCTAATGCAATTATATTTGATGCAATTATCTGATTTGTTATCTTTTGGAAAATGGGATCGTTCTTTCCAGGATTTTCATTAATATCACCAATAATACCTCTGTTTATATACTCTTTAACAGATTTTGGGACATCATTTATAAGATTATATCTCTGAAGTATAGAGTAAGCATCTGAAAAACTCGACCTGTCATGAATGAACGGGCCCGAAGCAATAACATCCATATCATCACCAACAACATCAGATATCATAAGATTAAGTACAGTTGAAGGGTATGCACATCTAGCTAAATTCCCCCCTTTGACAAGGGAAAGATGCTTCCTGATAGAATTTACTTCATGAATGCCAGCGCCGCATTTCAATAATAAATTTGTGGTTTCTCTCTTCTCTTCCAGGGTTATTGGATCAGGAGGCAGGGGCAGAAGAGCTGAACCACCCCCTGAGATGAGTGAAATTACTAGATCATCCTCATTAGCATCGGTTAATATTTCTCTTATCCTCTTAGCTCCGTTAATGCCGTTTTTATCAGGAATAGGATGTGATGCTTCCATAATATCAATAAAAGCAAGATCCAGTGTGTACCCATATTTAACGACTATAGAGCCATATGTAATTCTTTCACCAAGGATATCTTCTATTGCCTTTGCCATTGGCGCTGTAGCTTTGCCTGCGCCAACTACAAATATCCTTTTATAATCCTCAATTCTGAATTCTAAGCGCCTCTTCCCCTCAGAATACAATATCAAACTATCATCTTCTAGTTTAATATGCTTTTTAACTGCAACATTTGGATTTACAGCGTTTATTGCTTCTGAATATATTGCCTTAATATCATCTCGTACTTGCGACATTTAATAAGCCCTTTTAAGAATACATAATATAGAAATCACAATAAATCCCCAGTAATTACTGAAATTACTTCACAGATATTGATTTTTTTGAGAACTAACGAAATTATTTTTTGTTATTTATATATATCATTATTAACAAGGGAAGTCAATTCATTTCAGGTCTAAAAACCATTTGTCTAAAAAACAGAATAAGAACAAATAAAAAGATAATCTGTCCTGATTATGGCTTTGATATTTATTTTAAGCTATGGAATAAGATATTTTCTTATTTTATAAAAACGACTTATTCTGTTCTTAAATTAAACAGCTACACTAATTTCAATTGTTACATAGTTTTTTAATTTTTTCAAAGGAATTTACTTGACCTGAATAGATTTTCTAGATATAGATTTAAGATTATTATTTATTTTAAGAAAAAGGGGAAAGAAAATGAAGCTCAATATAATCTATTTTGCTCTATTGTCTTTAATATTTTACAGTTGCGCTTCTATGCAGAAACCTGTAAATGAAGCCTACCTGAGTGAAATGACCAATGAGGAAAAAGCAAGGCTTGACAAGATCGAGATGGAAATTATCGCAAAGAAAAAAGATAAGGATAAGACAAAAGAGGATTATATAATAAGTAAACAGATGATACAGGTTTGCAATGCTGATATTTTACAAACATCAAATTTCAGGACTTTACTCCTTGAGAGGGAGAAACTTTTCACATTAACTAAAGATAGTGTAAAGCTGGCAGAGATTCATAAAAAATTAAAGGAAAATGAGACTGCAAAGACACAAAAGAATAGCTATTTAAAATACAATATTGCCAAAAAGAATGAGCAGGAGGTTCTTCTGGAAGTTAAAAAGTCTCAAATGGCTGTCCTTATAGCGAAGCTTGATTATGAGAAGGCAAAGATAGCAAAGGAATACCAGAGCAAAAGGCCCGAAAAATTCAGTAAAAAGGATCTTGTTGATGATAAAAAGTATAAAAAATTCTTAGATGATCAACTCAAGAAACTGGACGAAAACAAACTAGAGCATAAAAAGAAGATTGATCTGCTGACAAAAGCTGATGAGGAACTAGGGAAATCAGGTTATAAGGAGGAATAATGAAAAAGATATGTCGTTTCATAAAAACTCTTCCTCTATGGCTTGTGGCTTTTTTGATTGGGATTAGTTTTGCTGTTCCCGCTAATGCAGATATTTTCTACTTCTCGTGGGAATATAATTCTGTTTATAATGAAAAGGTTGCGCTGGAACTTGAGCTGAAATCACTTAAGAAGCAGTTTAAGAATGAAAGATTGAGCCTGGAATCGAAGATCAGAGAGCTAGAGGATAATATTGAAAGGTTAAATAACGAGATTGAGCTTCTTAAAAAGGGTAGAGAGGAGGATAGCAAAATATTCCAAAAAAGGATTGCTGAACTGAGAAAGGTGAGGGATATCCTGAAAAAGAAAGGAAGTGATCGTGAGAAGAAGCTTATTGAGGAGAATAAAAGGATTCAAAGGGAATGTCAAAAGTCTATTGATGAATTACGTAAAAATTACGAACAGGAGCAGGAATCGAGTATAGATCAGTTAGCAAAACTAAAAGAGGATTGCAACAAAAGAATTGAAGATTTAAATACGCGCATAAGCAACCTGAATGATGAGTTATCTAATATAAAAAAGCTATCCCAAGCCCAGAAGCAGGAGCTGGAACGCATGAAATCCCAGGCTGATGAACTTGAAAAACAGCTTGCTAGTGAGATTGAAAAGGGCGACATTCGGCTTAAGAGAACGCATGAAAAAATTATTATAAATTTAGATGATAGAATCTGCTTCGATTCCGGACGCGCGATCCTTAAAAACGACGTTCTTGCAGCTCTTGAGAAGATTGCAGGAATCCTTTCCAAATATCCTGAGAACAACATAATTGTCGAAGGACATACTGACAATGTACCTATTAGCACAAGACAGTACAGGGATAATTGGCAGCTATCCACAGCGCGTTCTCTTGCAGTTTTACGTTATCTATTAAAAAATTCCAACCTTTCACCTGAAAGA
>JAXHTB010000099.1:0-11348 GCA_034190185.1 Spirochaetota bacterium
CACAAGCTCATCCTCTAATCAATTTATATCTAACCGTTATCTGTAACATAGCTGATCCTTCAGCTGTATTTCAGCCCAGGATCATCTGGGATGCAGTTGAAGATATTCAGTTGACCCTAGGAGGCAATATTAATATCGGACCTTCAGAAAGTGAATTTGGTGGGTTCACTATTCCCGGAACCAACTACGCTTATAAAACATCTGATACTGTATATCTTTGGTTAACATGCTATTTTTAAAATAAAATACTATGTTATTACTTATTCTGATTTAGGAGCATAGATAACAGCGAGGATTTTGGTCTCCTTCCCCTCACAGCACTGGACTCTGTGAGGAATAGTAGAGTCATAATATATACAATCACCTGGATGCAGTATATCGGTATGCTCTCCTAATGTAACTTCCATATCACCTTCAAGAACAAATATAAACTCCTCACCTTCATGTCCGAAGATATTAGTATCATCTATAGTAGCTGGCTCCAATGTTACAAGAAAGGGCTCCATATGCCTTCCTTTCTTGTCAAACGCTAGCGACTCATAACTGTAACCATATTTAATACCTTCTTTTGAGGCTACTCTTGAGATACTCTCTCGTTCATCCTTTCTAACGATTGTAAAAGGAGCTTCTGATTTATCTTGGTAGAATTCTCCGATTTCGACTTCCAATGCTCTTGAAAGTTTAACTAATGTACCAAGAGGAGGAGAAATCATATGATTTTCAATTTGAGATAACCAAGCTGATGAAAAACCGGATTTATCTGCTACATCAGCAAGCGACATCTTTTTCTTTTCTCTTATCAGCTTTATCCTTTCTCCAACCTTTATCTCTGCTTCTTTTTTATCAGACATCAGCTTCCCCCTTTTTTAACAAACTCAGCTCCTTTCTCCAGTGCCTTAGTATTGTTTAATATAAATTTTTCAGGTCGATCGGGGAATATTGAAGGCAATGCTTTAATTATTGAATCTAGTAAAACAACCCCTGATTTCTGTACAAATGCTCCTAATGCAACCATATTTGCCATCTGAACATTTCCTAATTCAGTAGCAATATTATTAGCAGGTAAGAATATAGTATCAATATCTTTTCTTATTGCCTTCCTGGGATCAATTAAAGAAGAATTAACAAGTAAAAATCCCCCTTCCTTTATCATAGGTTCATATTTAACAAGGGATGGTTCATTCATTACAACAACACTATGAGGATTTCCAGAAACAGGGGAACCGATCTCATCTGTGGAGATTACAACTGTACAGTTTGCGGTTCCTCCTCTCATCTCAACACCGTAGGAAGGCATCCAGGTGACATTCTTATCTTCATTCATAGCTATCAGAGCAAGTATATCAGCTATTAACATAATCCCCTGCCCGCCGAATCCTGCCATTATTACATCATAATACATATGCCAAACCTCTGGTTATATAAAGTCCTTTCCTTTTCTTTCTTTGAAAACACCTAATTGGAAATAAGGTATCAACTCCTCTTCAACTTTTTTCTGGCCATCTAGGGGTTTAACACGCCAATTTGTATGACAAGCTGATAACATCTCAACAAAGGTAAGCCCCATACTATCCAACTGCATCTCGAATGCTCTTCTAACAGCTTTTTTAGCTTTAAGAACCTCTTTTGCATTATGCATAGATACCCTTGTTGAATAAGCAACACCCTCAAGAGTTGACAGCATCTCAGCCATTCTGATAGGATAACCATCGTTTCGAAAATTTCTTCCGTATGGAGTTGTAGTGGTTTGCTGACCAAGTAGAGTTGTAGGAGCCATCTGACCTCCTGTCATTCCATATACTGTATTATTAATAAAAATTACAGTTATATTTTCACCTCTATTAGCAGCATGTATTATCTCTGAAGTTCCAATTGATGCCAGATCTCCATCACCTTGATAAGTAAAAACAACCTTCTTTGGATGAACCCTTTTAATACCTGTAGCAACTGCTGGAGCACGACCATGAGGTGCTTCAATAGCATCTATAGCAAAATAATCATACATAAAAACAGCACATCCCACACCGCAAACACCAATAGTGTCTTCCTGGACGTTAAAGTGATCAATGGCATCAGCAACAAGTCTATGTGCAGTACCATGAGTACATCCAGGACAAAAATGAGTTTTACAATCAACAAGACTCTTCGGTCTGCTAAAAACCTTATTCATTTAACATCACCTTAACCTCATTTAAAATATCCTCAGGAGTAATAGAACCGCCACCGGGACGATAGTAAAGCCTGATATTAACCTTGTCTTCAATAGCAAGTCTTACATCTTCAATCATTTGACCAGTGTTCATCTCTGCTACAAGTATCCGTGGTACTCTTTTTGCTGTCTCACGAATAATATCACTTGGGAAAGGGAATAGGGTAATTGGACGAATCAGACCAACCTTAAGATTTTCCTTTTTTGCCATTTGAAGAGCTGTTTTTGCTATACGTGAAAGTGTTCCAAAAGCAACTATTACAATATCCGAATCCTCCAAATCCTTACTTTCATATAGAACCTCTTCCCTTCTTATAGTATCATACTTCTTTTTCAGTTCAAGATTATGTTGTTCCTGCTCTCCGTCAGAGAGATAAAGAGTCTTTATAAACTGAGGGGGCCTACCCTTGGGGCCTGTTAATGCCCAATCCTTTACAGGAGGTACAGCAGGTTCAACATCTTCTATAATAACAGGTTCTTTCATCTGTCCTAATATGGCATCACTGAGTATCATTACAGGATTACGATATTTATCAGCAAGATCGAAAGCCTTAATAGTGCAATCGTACATTTCCTGAACAGATCCTGGAGCTAAAACGATTACATAATAATCACCATGCCCTCCGCCTCGGGTTGCCTGAAAATAATCACCCTGTGTTGCAGCAATACCGCCAAGTCCTGGACCGACTCTCATAATATTTACTATTAAAGCAGGTAGTTCACTTCCAGCCATATAGGAAATGCCCTCTTGTTTTAATGAAATACCAGGGCCTGAAGAGGAAGTCATAACCCTCGCACCTGCCGCAGATGCTCCCATAACCATATTAATGGAAGCGATCTCACTTTCAGCCTGAATAAATGTACCACCAATCTTTGGTAGAACTCCAGACAAATATTCTGGTATATCATTCTGAGGTGTAATCGGGTAACCGAAATAATATTTGCAACCTGCTGAAATTGCGCCTTTAGCAATAGCTATATTTCCTTTTTCAAGGGTCTTTTTTGCCATACCTTAATTTCCTTTTATTTCCTACTAGTTACTTATATACTTCGATGGCTACATCAGGGCAAACTTCTGCACAAAGAGCACACCCAGTACATTTATCATTTTCTTCATATTTTGCAGGGAAATATCCCTGAACATTCAATACAGTATCAATAGCGATAAGTTCTTTTGGACAAGCCTCTACACAAAAAGAACATCCCTTACATCTATCTCTGTTAATTACTATTTTCGCCACTATAGTTTGTCCGATACCTTTTAAATTTTTATATTATTGATTTTTCAGCTAACATTTGTGTCATTAAAATAAATTCATATAGGTTGTCAAATCTTTTTTACACGAATACTTCTATGTAAAAAGCTTCCCACTTTTAAGGAAAATAAAATCAATATAAAACACTATTATTATAATAATTTACAATTAATTGTTGACAAGTAAATCATATTTTGTCAAAAATTATTATCGTTGAAATCCTCAGACTATATCTAATTTAAAAATAAAAGATAATATTAGAATTTTGAGTAAACATTTCCATAATATGTTTAGTATAAATTTGTAAAATTGGGGTTATTCTATTCTCTGTATTTAATTATACAATTAATATCAATTTATCGCCTATCAACTTTCTATCAAACTAAACAAGTACAGATTAAAAATTAATGTACACTAACCTTTGTTCGATTATTAACTCCAAGTTTTTATTTCTTCATCTCTTTACTTAGATAATTATATAATTTAATTCTTCCTGATATTTTTATGTTTTCAAATTTATGAATAGTATTTAAATATCATGATTTTTTAGAATATATAAAACATATCTATAAAACAAGTCCAGATAGCATCATAATTAAATAGCAATTATTACCAAATAATAATTTGATTTAATAAGATATTATCCAAATTGAATTCTTAAACCATTGTAGTTTTCATAATATATTATCTTTGATAGAATTTATTATATCTTTTACTTATTACTATTATGGTTATATATTTAACCTGAATCAAGCATATAAATTATCAGCCCAGCTGATAGAATAATTATAATAAATTGATAATAGGAGATTTTTATGAAGAAAAATTACTTTAGTAGATTGTTATTTATTAGCCTAATTGCACTAATCCTCATAATAACTGGAGGGGTAGATGCATTCAGTCAAAAAATAAGAGGTGTTTCAAATAATCAGGTAAAAATCGGAGTAATCCTTGATTTTACAGGACCTACCTCAAATATTGGTGTTGTTGTTATTGAAGCATATAAAAACCTATTTAAACATATAAATGAAACAGGTGGTATCCATGGAAGAAAAATAAAGATGATTATAGAGGATGACCACTATTCTATTCCAGCAGGAATATCTGCCTTTAAAAAACTAGTATTTAAGGATGAAGTAATGACAATTTTAGGGCCTTTTTCTGTTGGGGAAACAAAGGTGTTATTTAGGCATATCAAAAAAAATAAGATACCAGTACTACCATGGGCTCCTGACAAATCAATTATAAATCCATATAGAAGATACATATTTCCAACTAATGGATTTTATGATAATGAATGGGGAGTAATATTTGATTATATTGTAAATACTTTAAAACCAAAAAACTATAAGATATCACTGTGTTATCCTGATGTTGAATCTGGAAAAGTTGTTAGAGATTTAGCTTTAGGTTGGGCAAAATTCTTTAGAATAAAGTTACACCAAGAAGTTGTTCCATTAAGTGCTATTGATGTAACCTCTCAAGTATTAAGTATGAAGAGAGTAAGAACAACACATATTATTGCTCATCATGTGGCACCTGGACTTTCGGCTATTCTAAAAGATATGAAAAAGTTCGGACTCAAAGCACCAATGTATAGCTTATCAGCAGGGTGTACTGAGGATATTGTCAGAATAGCTGGCGATGCTTCTAAGAACTATTTTGGTGCAAGTCCATATAGTTCATTTTATGAAGATAGCCCAGGAATGAAAAGAGTTAGGCAAATAAGTATGAAGTACAACCCCAACGCTGTAAAAACATACAATCTAAAAAGTTACATAATGGGATGGGTAATCCCGGAGATAGCATGCGAAGGTCTAAGAAAGGCTGGAAGAAATCTTTCAGGTGAAAAATTTGTAAAGGCATTAGAAACCATTAAGGATTTTGATACACAAGGTTTATGTGGATTAATTACTTATACACCTAAGATTCATTATGGTTTAAGATATAATAAACTTTTTAAAACAAACATTAAAAAAGGAACACTTGTTCCTATTACTGATTGGAGACTTCCACCTTCAGGAAAAAAATAACCATATCTGTAGTTGGAATAAATCAGGAAATTGCATGGTATATTTACTTTCTAAAAGCTGATAAAAGTTAACTTTCAAATATATTATAAATATTAAGATTGAGGAACTATATGATTATCAGGTATTTTCAAAATCAATTGTATAATTGCTTTATAGCAATTATACTCATATTGTTTTTTTCAGAGTATAGTTTATTATACGCTAAAGAAGCAAGGGGAGTAACAAATAATCAGATAAAGATTGGAGTAATAATTGACCTTACAGGCCCAATCTCTAATGCTGGTGTAATAATTGTAAAAGCATATAAAAATTTGCTTAAATCAATAAATGACAACGGTGGCATACATGGAAGGAAAATTAAGCTGATAATTGAGGATGATCATTATTCAATACCAGCAGGTATAGCAGGATTTAAAAAGCTAGTTTTTAAAGATAAAGTTTTAGCAATCCTCGGACCTATATCGATTGGAGAGGTAAAGGTTTTATTTCGACATATTGCCAAACATAAAATACCAACAATGCCATGGGCTCCGGATAGGGCAGTAATGAATCCATATAAAAGGTATGTTTTCCCTACTAACGGTTTTTATGACAATGAATGGGGAGTGTTATTTGATTATATAGTTAACAATATAAAACCTAATAAACAGAAGATCGCACTATGTTATCCCGATGTTGAATCTGGAAAGGTTGTAAAGGGTTCAGCAGAAAAATGGGCTAAATCATATGGAATAAAACTTCACAAAGAAATTATTCCCCTAAGCGCTATAGATGTTACATCTCAAGTATTGGGTATGAGAAGGGTCGGTACTGAGGTTATACTACTACATCACGTTGCACCTGGTGCTGCTGCTGTTCTTCGTGATTTGAAGAAGTTTGGTTTAAATATTCCGTTATTAGGAACATCTGCAGCTTGCACAGAAGATGTAATAAGGATTGGTGGTAAAGCTACTAAGAATTTCATTGGTGCGAGTCCATACAGTTCATGGCATGAAGAAACACCTGGAATGTCTAGAGTAAGAAAGATAAGTATGAAATACAATCCAGACGATATAGAATCATACAAAATTAAAAGTTACACACTAGGATGGACTATTTTTGAAATTCTTCATGAAGGTCTTAAAAGATCAGGGAGGTCATTAAACGGAGAGAACTTAGTAAAAGCTCTAGAGAGTATACAAAATTTTGATACACAGGGTCTATGCGGTCCAATAACCTATACATCTAAGAAGCATTATGGGTTGAACTATAATAAACTTTTTAAGTCAGAACCGGAATCCAAAAGGCTTATACCAATAACAAAGTGGAAACTACCGCCAAAAATAAGATGATGTTTTAATTATATCTATTTCTTTAATAATAATCAATTAAAGAATTCTTATACAGCATTTGTAAACAATTGGTTGTAAAAATAATACAATTATCGAAGGAGGAGAATCAATGAATAATAATAAGTACTTCTTAAATATTGTATATTTACTTATATCCTTTCTGCTAATAATGAGCTGTATTTTCTCAGACAGAGCAATGGCAACTTTAAATAACACTATTAAGATAGGTGTAATAGTGGATATGACCGGCCCTACAGCAACTCTTCAGACTCCTGCACCAAAAGCTATAAGAACTTACTTCAAGCATATCAATGAACTAGGTGGAATCCATGGTAGAAAGGTTAATGTAATAGTTGAAGATGATAGATACACTATCCCTCTGCATGTGTCAGCATTTAAAAAACTCGTGTACAGAGATAAGGTATTTATGTTTATGGAGATTGGTGGTACAGGCCAAGCCCTTGCAATTGTCAATCAGTTCAAAAAGCTAAAACTGCCAAATTTTTTAACATGCACTTCAAGGATTTTTGTGCGTCCAACCTTGCCATACCATTTTACAAATGGAGCTACATACGAGGATGAGATAGAGATTATATTTAATTGGTTAATGAATATTAAAAAGTTAAAGAACCCAAGGATCGGACTAGTACGGCCCGATACTGAACATGGCAAGGTGGGTTCACGCTCTGCGCATGAGCAGGCAAAAAAATATGGTTTAAAATTAGCTGGAGAAGTTATATTAGCACCTAGTGCTATAGAGGCAGGATCAGAAGTTATGCGAATTAAAAGAACCAATGCTAATTTTGTAATACTCCACCTTACTCCCTCAACCTGTGCTGTATTTCTAAAAGATGCTAAAAAATATCGATATAAACCATTCTTCGTAGGAACAAAATATACTTGTATGGAGAGTATGCTGAGACTGTCAGGAAGTGCTGCGGAAAATTTTCATGCAACAAATTCATTTGCTGCATGGTATGATGACACACCTGGAGTAAAAAAGATAAGAGAGATATCATTAAAATATCACCCAGGAACAGAGAATAAGATACGTGCAAGGGGATATATTCAAGGATGGTCTGAATGTATCATCGTGAATGAAGGGCTAAAGATAGCAGGAAGAGATCTGACAAGCAAAGGACTGATTAAGGCTTGGGAAGGAATGAAAAATTTTAATATGCAGGGGATTAGCAGTAATGTAACCTTTGGGCCTGAAAAACATCAGGCATCAGAATACTGCAAGTTCTATAAAGCAGATATATCAAAAGGAACATTTCATCCTGTAAGCAAATGGATAAAATCTGAATAATATTAACCTATTTCATTTTTAGTGGTTATTTTAAACAACATATTAGGATAGAAAAAATCCCAGTTACAGGATTAATATATCTTAATAATTGATATTTTAAAAAATTATTTTTCAAACAAAAAAGAAAAACTGGATTAATTGATCATTTTTTTATATTTCGCAGCTAAAGGGCCGTCATCACGCCATACCCAGCAAGTATTTATTGCGCCATTACTTTTCTTAGCGTTCTTTTTTAAAGATTCAACATTAGATTTTTCCATATGAACAGAGGCCCAGTATCCCTGGAATGCAGCAGGAGCCATTGCGATCAATAGACTCTCAAGATGGGCGCACCCTTTTTTACCACCTATAAGTGATTTAATCTTTAATGTAAAACCAGCCGCAATATTCATACCCTTGAAAATATCAAGGCATTTCTTTGTCTCATTACATTCTTCTCTAGGAACTTCCTGCATCTCTACTTCTAAATCCTTAATTAATAATTGTGGTCCCTCAATTAGAAGACGTATAATCAAATCGTGGATTATTCCAGACTTGCTAACATCGCCGGAAAGGAGATAAAAATCTTCTTTTCTTTTATCTATAAGTCTTCCTTCTACAATAATAGAATCCTCCTCTACTTTATATGTTGATATTGTTATATCTCTAGTATGTACCTCTCCATTTGTAAGTCGTTTTAATTTACTCATATTAGCACCTAATGAAATATTATTATGATAAATATTTAATAATAGACAATAATACTGTTTGTTAGAATTTTAGTAAAAAATCCGCTAAAATAATTACTTGATCAGTAATTTCTTGAAAAATAATCAATACATATTACAATTATATATACAGATTGTCTATCGAATTGTTATAACTTGATTGAATTTTATTTATAAATTGTATTGACAATTTAATATCTATAGGTTAAAAATTTTATGTCTCTTAATGAATTAATGCAAATTCTTATACTATTAAATTATTATGAAGGATTTTGATTTTTATCTTATATTAAGTGATAAATTAAGAATTATAAAATGCATCTAGGTAAAATCGATCAGTATAGTAAATATAATAAGAAAAGATGTATTAAAATCTTAATTATCCGATTCCTATAAAAAATTTATAAATATAATTTTTTCTTAATTTTATAAAAAATTAAGTTATTTGCCTTTTATGTTATCAAGAAATGGATTCCACTTCTAATATTTGATATCCAAATAGGTTAAATTATGATTGAGAATATGATGCCAATTGATAAGTTAAAAAAATTTATTTCAGAATTTGAGTTTAATGAAAATGATGATATTGAAAACCTAATTGATCTTGGATTTGAGTATATTGAACAAAATGATTTCCTTAATGCATTTAAGGTATTTAAATTTGGTATAAAGATTGATGAAACAAATCCTGATATGCTCTATGGTCTTGGGATGTCCCTTTGTGAACTAGGCAGATATAAGGCATCAAGGATTGTATTTGAGAAATCTGTGGAAATATATCCAGAAGATGCAATTGCATTAGCTAACCTTGCAGGAGCATATTGGGAAGAGGGTGAATACAATAAAGCTATACATTTCTATTATCGATCATTAGAAATCGATTCTAATATTATTGAAACTCATCTAAATCTGATAAATCTATATTATGAAAAGGATGATCTTTATATGGCATATATTACAAGTCTTAATCTTCTTGAACTATTCCCGACAAATAAGCAGGCCAAGGAATTGAGAGATGACATTATAATGAGTATGGCTATATCAATCTAAATAATCGATATTATTATGCTAAATTTGTATTTATGGCGCGACTGCAAAAACTACTTTCAATGGAATATTGCTTTCCATAATCGATAATAATCGCCTGAAATCGGTTCTAATCAGCATCGATATATCGAAAACCGCCTTTTTGCAGTAACGCCATTTATGTTATACTTTCAACTACTGCCCTTTGTGCAATATAAATTAAATTTATTCAAGTCATTGATTTTACTTAATACCTTCAATATAAAATTCAATTATTTATAGGATTTAGAAATGAACAGCAGAGAGTATATCGAAAATATTTGCAGAAATGCTAAAAATGCTTCCAGGATAATATCAAATTTATCTACTGACAAAAGAAATAAAATTCTGACTAATATTGCAAAGATGATAAGAGAACGAAAAGATTTCATTATAAAAGAAAACAAAAAGGATCTAGAGCATGCAAAAGAAGCGGGATTAACCAGCGCATTTTGCGACAGACTTATGTTAAATAACGATCGATTAGAGGGAATGGCTGTATCTGTCGAGGAAATATCGATGTTAGATGATCCTGTTGGAAAAATTGAAAAAATTACTGTAAGACCTTCTGGTATACGCGTTGGTCAGATGAGAGTGCCTGTAGGTGTTGTTGCAGTAATTTATGAATCAAGACCTAATGTAACTACTGATATTGCAGCATTATCATTAAAATCTGGAAATGCAGCTATTTTACGCGGAGGTAGGGAGTCAATAAATTCTAATATTGCAATTTATTCAGTTATAAAAGAGGCATTATCAGCAACAGGAGTTTCTCAAGATGCTGTTGTTCTAATTACTAAAACAGAACATGAATTAGTTCAGATCCTTCTTAAAATGGATCAGTACATTGAGATTGTAATTCCTAGAGGTGGCGAGAGGTTGATCCAGATGGTTACACAAGAATCAACCATCCCTGTAATAAAGCATGACAAGGGTGTATGTCATACATTTATAGACAGTTCTGCATCTTCTGAGATGGCTATCGATATTGCTGTTAATGCGAAGGTGCAAAGACCAGGTGTATGTAATGCCATGGAGACCCTGCTTATTCATAAAGATTTTCCACAAAAAGAATCTCTACTAACATCCCTTATTGAAAAAGGTGTAGAGATTAGAGGATGCGGTAGAACAGTTGAAATAATTCCCAATAAGATAACTCCTGCTGCTGAGGAGGACTGGGATATGGAGTATTTAGATTTGATACTGTCTGTTAAAATTGTAGATACTATTAACGATGCTATCGATCATATAGCTGCATTCGGTTCAGGACATTCTGAAGCTATAGTATCAGCAAATTACGAAAATTGTGAGAGATTTTTAAAGGAGGTTGATTCCTCTGCTGTTTTCGCAAATGCCTCAACTAGATTCCATGATGGTGGAGCTTTTGAGTTGATATGCCAACTTCAGCCCCAAGTCCAAATTCTCCACCATCATGGAA